>JBBKWE010000072.1:0-9350 GCA_037968795.1 Ferruginibacter sp. | reverse complement strand
TTCCACATTCATTTACACAAAAACAAGATATAGAGATAGCGGGATTCTTTGCCGCCTTATTTGCCTGGGGCAATCGCACTACAATCATAAACAAGAGCAGGGAGCTTATGCAGCTTATGGACAATGCGCCTTATGCGTTTTGCAAAGACCATGAGGAAGAAGATCTGAAGCCGTTTTTAAACTTTAAGCATCGCACTTTTACGCCCACAGATATCCTGTTTTTTCTTTCTTTCTTAAAAAGTCATTATGCAAAACATGATAGCCTGGAGGCGGCCTTTTCGCCAGTTTCGTTAAAAAAAGATGAAGATATTGGCACCGCACTTGATGGGTTTTATGCTTACGTTTTTTCTCACGAGCATGCGCCGGCACGCACGAGAAAGCATATAGCGGCACCTTGCAAGAAAGCTACCTGCAAGCGTCTTTGCATGTACCTGCGGTGGATGGTAAGAAATGATGGTAAGGGGGTAGATTTTGGCCTGTGGCAAAATATAAAACCTGCACAGTTAATGATACCTTTGGACCTGCACGTGAGCAGGGTAGCAAGGCATTTTAATATGATAGAACGTAAAGCCACAGACTGGCAAACCGTGCAGGAACTCACGGCAACATTACGGCAACTAGACAAAAATGACCCTGCGAAGTATGACTATGCTCTATTTGCCTTGGGAGTGCTTGAAAAATTTTCTTAAATGATTTACGATCCATTAGCTAAAATAGAAGAATATCTGGAACTTCCTGCCCTACAGGAATCTGCCGAAAATAAAAGAAAACAGATACTAGCTGCTATAGACTGGCTTATTGTAAATGATTTTCACAAGCTCGTGTACATCCTCTACCGGGTAGATGTATCGGAGAAAAAAATAGAAAATGTGCTGGCAAGCCGGCAAGAGGTAAATGCTGCCGTGCTTATACTAGACTTAATAATGGAAAGGGAGGAGGAAAAAATAAAAAGCAGGAAAGAAAATAGAGTAGATGGTCATAATGAGGAAGAGAAGTGGTAACCAATTCTTTAAAATCCAAATTGAACATTTTCGGACTACCTGACCAAAGTAATAATCATATTGACCTAAACTCCACTAACTGAGCTAAGAAAAAAATCTAGTTATCCTCAAACATCAACTCTTGCACCTTCTTCTTATCCTCTTTTTCATTTTTGAGGTCGTACATCGTACCAAATACATGATCCCAGATGGTGCTACTTACTCCAAAACCAAGATCACCATGCTTATAATGATGCAGGTGATGATTGCGCCACAGGGGTTTCATCCACTTAAATGGCGGGTTCCAGGCATGAATAGCGTAGTGAATACTTCCGTACAATAAATATCCCAGCATAAAGCCAGGAAAAAAAGGAAAAGCATATTTACCCAAAACAAGATAGAAAAAGGAAAGAAATAAACTAGCTATTATGAGTGAAGGTGCTGCGGGCATAAAAAGACGCTCTCTATCCCGGGGATACTCGTGATGATTGCCATGCATAATATAGTTCAATCGGCGACCTCTTTCTGTATTAGGCTTATGGTGAAAAGCAAAACGATGAAGAATATATTCCATAAGTGTCCAAAAGGCCATTCCACCAAGAAACACAAGAAATACGCTCATGCCAGAAAAACCGACAGAGGAAATAGAAAAATAAGGTAGCAAAATAAGAACAGGCAGATACATTCCCCATATTACTAAAGGATGAGTCTTAGTAAGGTATTCGAGGTATTGGTTTCTAAAGATCTTTGCCTGACCTTTGTTGTGTATTTTCTTAAACTCCATGTTAGTACTAAAAATAATTAGGACAAAGGTAATTAATAAATGTAAAAAGATTGGGGAAAGAACAAGTAGAAGTTGTTATAGTTTAACACTTTAATATTTTAATAGTCAGCAAATAGAATTCCCTACATTTACCAGCCCTTTTTACCATAATTTGGGCATTTTGTATTATACTGCCACATAATCTAATAAGCATTTACAAAAACATAATTCTACATTTTCTAAAAATATTCACATATGAAATTGGTTTCTTATATCAAAGATGACAGCGAACAGATGGCTTTCCTAAGTAAAGGCAAATTGTATGATGCAGAAAGAATGCACCCGGATATGCCTTCTACTATGACGCTTATGCTCAATTTCTGGGACGAATGCGCAGACCAGGGAGAGGCCATTCAGAAAAAACTGGATGCTGGTGACGTGAAAAATATAGAAGGCATTCCGCTGGAGGATGTACAGGTAATTTCACCTGTCCCGCACCCTACCAGCTGCAGAGATGCTTATGCATTTCGCCAGCACGTAGCCTCTGCCCGCCGCAATAGAAATGCGGAGTGGATACCGGAGTATGACCAATACCCTATCTTTTATTTTACCAATCACAATGCGGTACAAGGTCCCGGCGATGTGTATTGTATGCCCGATCATTTTCAGAAACTAGATTTTGAATTAGAAGCCTCTATTGTAATAAGCAAACCCGGCAGAAATATAAAAGCAGCGGATGCAGATGAATATATTGCAGGACTCATGATTATGAATGACCTGAGCGCAAGAGGGCTGCAGATGGAGGAAATGAAATTAAACCTTGGTCCGGCAAAAGGAAAAGATTTCTCCACGGTTGTAGGTCCCCAACTTGTAACCTTAGAAGAACTAAAGCAATACGAAGTACCCTGCAAGGAAGGACATACCGGCAAAGCCTGGGATCTTCCCATGAAATGCTGGGTTAATGGAAAGCTGGTAAGTGAGGGAAATCTAAAAGACATGGACTGGACTTTTGCAGAAATAATAGAAAGGTGCAGCTACGGTGTTACAATCTACCCTGGCGATATAATAGGGAGTGGCACGGTAGGCACGGGTTGTTTTCTTGAACTTAATGGTACAGCTAAACTAAACGACCCCAATGCAGAGCCACAGTGGCTACAAAAAGACGATGAAGTAGTAATGGAGATAGAAGCACTGGGTAGGCTGGAAAATAAGATTGTAGCGGAGGATAGCGATTTTTCTATTTTGGCTTTGAAGAAGAACGTGTGAGCAATTACTAATTATTAATTATTGATAATTAATTATTCCCAATCTTAATACGCTTGATTTCCCTTCCATATTTATCAGGAAATAAATTTTAATTCATGCAACTCGACCTGTCCTCTCTCTCCATCCTAGATGCTCAGAATTATCTGCAGCATGCCATAGCACCGCGACCTATTGCCTTTGCCAGCACAGTAGATGCAGAAGGAAACCCAAATTTGTCGCCTTTTAGTTTCTTCAATTTATTTAGCAGCAATCCGCCCATTCTTATTTTTTCTCCTGCAAGGCGGGGAAGAGATAATACTATAAAGCATACGCTGGAAAATGTGCAGGCAGTGCCAGAAGTGGTTATCAATATTGTAGATTTTCCTATGGTGCAGCAGATGAGCCTGAGTAGCACGGAATATGAAAAAGGCGTAAATGAATTTGCAAAAGCTGGATTTACAGAAGAAAAAGCTACCAAGGTAAAACCACCTATGGTAAAAGAAAGTAAAATAAAACTAGAATGTAAGGTCATAGACATACAAGCGCTTGGGCAGGAAGGCGGAGCAGGCAATCTTATATTTGCAGAAGTGCTGGTAATGCATATAGATGACAACATCTTAGACGCAGATAATAATATAGACCAGCAGAAAATAGAGCATGTAGCTCGCCTTGGTGGCAACTGGTATTGCAAGGTGGATAAGAGTAATTTATTTGAAGTAGAAAAACCACTTCGCGAAATAGGGATGGGTATAGATGCGCTACCCCTACTTATCCGGGATAGTAAATATCTGAGCGGGAACAACTTGGGGCAGCTAGGGAATAAAAAAGAAATGCCGGAATTGAACCCCGGCTTTGCCAATGCTGACTTGAAAAGAATAAACGAATACTACAGTCTGCAACCCGCAGAACTTGAAACTGAAACAATAAAACTTGCCGCAAAATTACTAAACGAAGGAAATGTGGATGAGGGATGGCAGGTGTTGCTGACTATTATTTAAAATATTCCAAGCCATTCCTTACTTGCCACCGAAATTCCAAGGCTCAAAGAAATAGTATAATCTGGCAACCAAAAAAATTCTTTTTATTTCTATTAAGCTTTTTGTGAATCTTCCTGTCTTCGAGTCTCAGTGGCTAATAGCTTAGGTTTAAAAATTTGCTCATTCTCACATTTTCAAATTTACCAATTTTCAAATTGTCTACTTTTGCCATGTGAAAAGAAAAAAACAACGAGTAATCTTAGAAAGCCTTCCTATTACCGGCTACGCCGCAGAAGGAAAAGCACTGGCGCATCATGAGGGGAAAGTAATTTTTGTATCAGGTGCAGTGCCGGGCGATGTGGCCAATGTGCTCCTTACAAAATCAAAAGCAGACTGGGCAGAGGGAAGAGCGATGCAAATCGTAGAGGCTTCCCCCGAAAGAGTAACTCCTTTCTGCATACACTTTGGGGTTTGTGGAGGCTGTAAATGGCAAATGCTCCCTTATGATAAGCAACTGCAATACAAGCAACAGGAAGCAGAACAGAACCTCCGCAGAATAGGCAAAATAGGAGCTGATGTAAACTTCCTTCCTATACAGGGTTCTGAGAAAACAAGGGCTTACCGCAATAAACTGGAATTTACGGCGAGTAACAAACGCTACCTCGAAAAGTTACCAGACGATATAACCAATAAACCAGAATTTCCTGCTCCGGAAAATGCGCTGGGTTTTCATGCTCCACGCATATTTGATAAGATTATAGATATACAAGAATGTCATCTTATGGATGACGTAAATAATAGCATTCGCAACAACATTCGTGCATTTATGCTAGAGAAAAACCTGGAGTTTTATGATATAAGAAAACATACAGGCTGGTTACGTAATGTAATCATACGCCTTTGCCGCACGGGAGAGCTTATGGTAAATGTGTGCTTGAACAACGAAGAAGAAACAGACCGAAAAGCTTTGTTGGATTATATTCTAGAGAAAGTACCTTCCATCACAACTTTATTATATACCATCAACCCAAAATGGAATGACTCCATCTACGATTTGGAGCCGCAGGTTTATTTTGGGCCAGGTGTGGTGAAAGAAACCCTGGGAGAATTTGAGTTTGTGATAAGCCCAAAATCCTTTTTCCAAACCAATACGGCGCAAGCAGAAACTTTGTATAACATTGCGAGAGATTTTGCCGGCCTTTCCGGAAAAGAAACCCTCTACGACCTATACTGCGGCACGGGAAGCATAGGAATATATTGCAGCAAACATGCTGGCAAAATAATAGGTGTAGAACTTATAGAAGATGCAATAAAAGATGCAAAAATAAATGCGGAGATAAACGGAATAGAAAATGCTCACTTCTTTGCAGGAGATGTTATTAAGGTTTGTAATGAAGAATTCTTTATAAAGCACGGCAAGCCAGATGTGATCATAACAGATCCTCCACGGGCGGGAATGCATGAGAAACTTGTAAATAAACTTCTGGACATAGAAGCACCCCGGATTGTGTACGTAAGCTGCAATACAGCTACGCAAGCGAGAGACATAGCATTACTTTCTGCGAAATACCAGGTAGAAAAAGTGCAACCGGTAGATATGTTCCCGCATACGCATCACATAGAAAGTGTGGCTTTGCTTACCCTCATTAAATAATTAAATTTCCTAAATAGGAAATAGGAGTTTTTTTCAATTTCCTATAACTATTCATTAGGTTTTATAAAACTACATTTGCGCCATGGCAAATAATTACGGAAACAGCTTTGCAAGAACCACCCCTGCGGTGCTAAATCTGCTTATACTAAATGGACTGGTTTTTCTTGCGCAAAACATATTTGATAGACAAGGATTTAACCTTACAGGCTTTTTGGCTTTATATCCAATTGAATCCGGACTATTTGAGCCCTGGCAGTTAATTACGCATATGTTTACCCACGGCGGCTGGGGGCATATCTTGTTTAATATGTTTGCCTTGTGGAGTTTTGGTAGTTGGCTTGAGCGTATCTGGGGACCAAAGAAATTTCTATTTTTTTATTTTGTTTGTGGCCTCGCTGCAGCAGCTGCACATCTTTTTCTAACCCATGAGGCGGCTATAGGCGCATCGGGAGCTATTATGGGTTTATTGGGTGCTTTTGCTTATTTATTTCCAAATCAGCAATTGTTTATGTTTCCCATACCTTTTCCTGTAAAGGCAAAATATGCCATAGCAGTAATTGCGGCTATCGATATATTTGGTGGCGTGTATCCTACCGGCGATAACATAGCGCA
Organism: Ferruginibacter sp.; assembly: GCA_037968795.1. GTDB lineage: Bacteria > Bacteroidota > Bacteroidia > Chitinophagales > Chitinophagaceae > Ferruginibacter. Next base: position 3,119 of record JBBKWE010000072.1, on the reverse strand, counting down.
TTTTGCCCACTTAGGAGGACTGCTGGCAGGGTTTGCGCTGGTAATTTATTGGAACAAAACGAACAAGAAAACGTTTTATTAGTAACTTGTAATTAAGCAGTAAAATAATTCTTTTACAATGGGAGAATCAGACAGATACTCAGAATATAACCCCTCACGGAAAAAGTTTTCGCTGGGGGCTGATGGCAATGCACTTACCATGCTTTTCATTATAAATATTGTTTGTTTTCTCTTTGTATTATTCCTGCAAATGGCTTTCTTTTTTGCAGAGCAGAGTACAGCCGTTTTTCAAGAAAAGATCATCGCTAATCTTGCTGTACCGGCAGGTATTATGTCGCTGCTCAAAAAACCCTGGACACTCTTTACTTATTGCTTTGCAGAAGAAGGTGCTACTTACATGCGTATACTCAGTAATATGCTTTGGCTCTGGGGTTTCGGGTATCTCTTTCAGGCGGAAACAGGTAACAGAAAGTTGATTCCACTTTACATATACGGTGGAGTTATAGGGGCTTTGTTTTTTGTGATTGCGAGCAATGTCATCCCTCCCCTACAGCCATTTGCCGGCAGCTCCACTATGCTGGGTGCAAATGCATCTGTGATGGCAGTAGCTATGGCCACCACTACATTGATTCCCAACTACAGAATCTTTACTCAAATAAGAGGCGGCATTCCTTTGTGGGTTCTTATGCTCGTGTACGGCATCATAGATTTCGTGGGTGTAATAGGACTAGGCGCAGCGCATAGCATAGCGCATCTTGCAGGATTGCTTACAGGCTACTTCTTCGTACTCTTATTAAGAAAAGAAATAGATCCTTCTGCCTGGATGGGTAGGTTGTACGATAATATCTCCAATGCTTTTAAGCCTGCAAAAAAAACCGGCAAAGTAAAAGAAATGGTTTTTTATAAGACTGGTGACAGAAAACCATACGATAAAAATGCAATAATAAACCAGGAAAGAATAGATGGCATTCTCGATAAAATTAATACCCAGGGAATAAACTCTATCAGCAAAGAAGAAAAGGCTATTTTAAAGAAAGCAGCTGATGAGGATCTTATCTAAAAAAAAATTACCGCTATCTTGTGCAGCTCCCACATCGCTGAAATGAATTTTTCCTATGGCTAAGCATATCTTAAGAAGAGCGAGTAAATTTATATTTGTTGTAATCAATGTGATTGCAGCATTGTTATTTATCATTGGCTGCTATGGATATATTTTTAATCCACTTCGTTTTTGGTTTGTAGGGATACTCACACTTGGTTCTCTATACCTGCTCCTTATTCTTATCATTTTTATTGTCTTCTGGTTTTATGCAAAGCCCAGGCTTATGCTCATAAGTGTATTGGCAATTTTGTTGTGTTTACAGCCGCTGGGCAATCTGCTTTCTTTTCATTTTGCAGCAAAATTTCCTATAGAAAAATCAAACGAATCAATTAGGGTTATGAGCTGGAACATTGAGCATTTTGAAATATTGCAACATAAATCGAAGCCGGAGTTAAAGGAAGAAATGCTTCAGACCATAAATGATTATGACCCAGATGTAGCTTGTTTCCAGGAAATGGTAGGGAGCGATGAGCATAAAGACGCCATAAACTATCTCCCTTCTATAGCGCAGACCTTAGATCTTCCGTATTATTTTTACGCATATAATACTAAGCTCAACTTTGACAGTAAGCATCATTTTGGGATTATTATAATGAGTAAATATCCCATTATCTCTGAGCATAAGCTCAGCTATGCGCCAAATGATTATAATTCCATATTTCAGTATGTTGATATTTTAAAAGGTACGGACACGATCAGAGTTTTCAATTGTCACCTACAATCTATGAAATTTGATAAGAGCAATATGGATTACCTCTCAGAGCCGATTTTAAAGGAAGGGGAAGATCTTAAGAAGTCTTTAGGCTTGCTATCTAAGTTTAAGGTGGGCTTTATAAAACGAAAATGGCAAAGCGACCGCATACACGAAGCAGTAGCAAAAAGTCCTTATCCTGTTATACTCTGCGGCGATTTTAATGATGGCCCTAATAGTTACGCTTATCACACTATCGGTTCGGGTTTAGTAAATACCTTTGCGAAAAAAGGCAGCGGTATTGGCCGCACTTTTTATAATATTTCTCCTACGCTCAGAATCGATAATATTTTTGTGAGTCCTCAGTTTAGCGTCCAAAATTTTACAAGAGTAAAAAAGAAAATGAGTGATCACTTTCCTATTATTTCAGATGTAAAGCTAAAGACAGAAGAGCCTTAGACTGAGCCAGTCTTTGTTGCTGATGTCTTCACCCAGAGAAACTTAGAGTTTTTTTAAATTTCATAGGCGAGCTCCTGTTCGCAGGACTCGGCGTCAAGTACACGCTTATGGTTTACTATAATTCAAACGCTTTATAGACAAAACAAACCTGTACCACAATTGTACTATCGCAGATTTTAGACTTCTTAGGCGAGTCTCTGTTCACAGGACTCGCCGTAATATACAAGATTGCTATTTACTATAATTCAAACGCTTTATAGACAAAACAGATTTGTGCCACTATTGTACTGTCGGAAGTTTTAGAGTTCTTAGGCGAGTCTCTTCATGCATGACTCACCGTCACATATAGGTGTGCCATTTACATTAATAAACTTTGAATCAGTATTGCACCGTCGCAAGATTTATTGCAAAACATAGCTCTTCTGTCTTTATCAGAACAAATGAAATCTACAGCGAGTCCTGCAGGCTTGCACTCATGGCTATGGCAGAGACTCGCCTGGGAAATGAAAATTTACCAGAGTAAAAAAAGATGATGAAACGACCACAACTTATCATAACCTTGCCAATACTTAGGTTCTTAGGCGAGTCTTTGTTCGCAGGACTCGCCGTTGCATGTATGCTGGCGTTCCTTTCTGTCGCAAAGACTCGCCTGGGAAATGAAAGCTACAAAACCACCCCCTCTCCAGCACTTCATTTTTAATCGGTTACTTTTGCAGCTATTTTTCACAGCTAGCAATTAACAATGACCTTTGTATCACAGCTTCGGCTTCACAAGTTTAACCCAAAAGACGATATTCTTTCCGGCCTCACTGTAGCACTGGCGCTGGTACCGGAAGCGGTAGCATTTTCACTAATAGCCAATGTAAG
>JBBKWE010000071.1:0-3097 GCA_037968795.1 Ferruginibacter sp. | reverse complement strand
ACGCCCCACGAAAGCATACGGGGACCGGTACTCACGGGCTGCCACCTGTACAGCGGTATTTCAAATCCATTAAAGGTCAAAGAACTGCTACGCATATACCCATACAATTGCTTTTCGGTCGTATTGTATAGCATCATACCCTCTACAGGGGTAGTAACAGAATTCATTTGCTGTGAACTTAAACGGGGTAAGATCACCGGTTTCCCGCTGGGCCCCATATCGAGCGAAGAGGAAGCATGTGGAGTGGTGGTACCTATACCTACAGCTTGCGAAAAAGTAAGGAGACACACAAAAAGGAGTGGAATAAAGAGGAGCTTTTTCATACGATTTATTTTTATGATAAAGGAATTAAATAATAGTTACTACTTCAATCCATTCCTTTACAATGCAGCGAAAGCGGTGTGTCTGCGCCACAAGTGTAATAGGATAACATTATAATTACGCTCATAAAATTAGATATCGGATCTTAACTAATCTATTCCACTTTTGGGGGGGATGATACATTCTCTGATGCTGCCGCTTTAAGCATGTTTATACTGTAAGTTTTGACTCCCGCTAAAAAAACGCACCCCTTTCCAGGAGTGCGGTTTAATTATGTTTCGGTGGTGTGGAGCCAATAACCAACAAATAAATAAATTTGACTTTACAATTGAATTCCTACAATAATGCCCATCACCTTATCTTCCATATAACAGCATCAGAAGAAGTAGGTTTCCAAAAATTATCTAAGCGCTTAGGGGCAGCGTATATGGATAAAACTCCATTGTTATAATCTGCAGTACCTCCCCAGCGAAAACTTGCACCAGAACCTGTAAGGTCATGACCCGAAGGCGGGCTTAGCGTTTTGGTAGTAAAGGACGTGCCTATAGTTGCGGAATTACCTGTTGTATACAAAGTAATTTCTGTTGCCTTGTACTCAAAAGATTTCTTATCTGTTCCTAGGGATAAGCAAATAAGTTTGAGCGGATTTGCTTCATCATACAATAAAGCTAACCCCGCCTCCCCAAAAGGGATGCCGCCCGAAGAAGTAATTTTCACAAATTGAAAACTTGGATTATATACATTATTAATAAAGGGAGAAATGCCAGCTCTTGAAGCATAAACCGCCCCTACTGTAACAAGGTAGTACCTATTAAGGCTTTTATTAAAAGTCATGCCTACCACTTCCTTATTGCCTGCAGGCATTTCTATTTTCATGCTCGATATTTCAGAAACACTTGATTTAGGCCCGGCACCGAAATCGAAAAAACGGATGTATTTATTTTCTGCCACCGCTAGTAGTCTTCCAGAGGCTTGCATACCACTTGGGAATCGGTCAGAGCCTGCTGTCTTATTTACCATGTCAAATGTCATTTCCTCCCAACCGTCTGCTTTGTTCCACCAGAACAAGTCACCTTTATTTCTATTATCGTGTGGGAAGTTTACAATAATATCTCTGCCATTGTAAGCCATACCATTTACGTGATCCCCCACAGCTATATGCACGGTTTCTAAATCCATATCTATGTAGCTAGCATCTTTATCAGACTTATCCTCTATTTTATACTTAAGACTTTCTTTGGTTTTTACACCCTGATAGATGCTTACAGCTACTTTTACTTTTCCCTCACCTGTAAGTATTTTAGACATCTCCATAGGCATGGAACCCACCGCGGCAAGGTTTAAATAAGTAGATACCTTACCTAATTTGTCATTCGAAGAGCTTGCATCATAATCCCAGAGCTCTATATCTAACTTTAGGTCATATTTAGAAATGTCTGCAGCGTTTATGGTAAACTTTGGATTTGCAACAGGTAAAGAAATTTTATTATTTTCTCTTGCAGTCACTCTTGCGCCACTTGCATCCGTTCTTGAAAACAAATTCCAGTTTTTTTCCACTACGCCGTTTTTTCTCAGGCGCAATGCAATAGACCCAAAGATGGCAGGTGTGGTGCTACCGTCATCATCTTTCTGCACTACAAAATAAGGCGACTCTATTGTAAATTCTTTATACTGGATAGGTGCCGCAGCCGTTGTAGTAGTTCTAGTGCTGGCAGTAGAAACTTGTCCGGTTTTAGTAATTTTCCAGTACTGCCCGCTTGCAACTCCTTTATCAGTAACGAAGAGGTCTTTGGCTGCATTATTATAGGTGTCTAGGTTTCTTCCGTAACCATCCACTATAAAATAATAGCCAGCACTTGCAGGCTTAAGCGTCCAATACTGCCCAGTATAGTTTCCCCAATTGCCCATGAAGGGTTTAGTGCTCGATTTATTTACATCTAAGCAAACATTATCACCAAAGTTGTGATTGGTTATTTTGTACTTATTCCCTCCGAGGGCAGTAAATTTCCATTTTTGCCCTTTATAATTTCCTGTCTGCCCCATAAAGATGGTCTTACTTGCATTCACATAAGTATCTAAGGAACGAGTTGTGGTTAAAAAAGAATTCGTAAGTCTGTAGTAAGCATCGGATTCAATCGTTTGAGCCTTGCTGCTGTTACTGATAAGAATAGCTAATAAGAGCAATATAATTTGGCTGAATAGAAATTTTGTTTTTTTCATAATCGTAAAGGTTTGCTGGCAGATAGCTTGTTTGGAAATTTGGAAAATCGTAGCCAACGAAAATCGAGTCTGGCATTTTCCGTGCTAAATCAAATATAATACTAATTAATAAACCTGCGCTATGAGTGATTCACCGAGAAATTCAACGTCGTCACTCACTCTCACTTTATTGATACACAAACGGAATAAGGAGTGTCCACCTACCGCTGATATGCAGCACAGATATTGTACGCAACCATATCTCTGCGACGACCACAACTACATTCTAAAACCCGCACACCTTCTCAGGAATGCGGTTTAAGAATGTTACGGTAGGTGGAAAGCAACCGATAAGACAGGGAAAAATGTAAAGCAAACACAGCTTTAGTAAGGTTCTTTTCTAAGATCATACAATATAAAGTGAAAACCGCTTCTTCTCCATCTAGCGCGGATATTCCGCCCAGCCACTGAGCGCTAGCGTATCCCTGCGTCAGGTAGCTTAAAACCTTTGTTTTTTTAACAAACTTAAAAACCCAAGAAAAAACCGCACCCCTTATCCAGGAATGCGGTTTATATA
>JBBKWE010000070.1:0-2586 GCA_037968795.1 Ferruginibacter sp. | reverse complement strand
TTGTTTCTGCCCTGGTGGAGCATAGCCATTGCGGCATTTGTAGTAGGGGTTGCTATTCCGCAAAAAGCAGGCTGGGCTTACCTGTCAGGGTTTACAGCACTATTTCTTTTCTGGTCTGTAATGGCCTTTGTTCTTAGTACTGCCAATGGAAATATTCTTGCCGGCAAGATGGCTATGCTTATAGCAAAACAGCAAAATCCCTTTTTACTTATATCTGCTACAGGGCTTATTGGAGCTGTGATAGGCGGGTTTGCGGCTACTGCGGGATCTTATGCCAGGAAAATGGTACGGGGGTGAGAATTAGTTATTACTTATTAATGTTGGGTGTATGTTTTACAGACCATTAAATTCAAGATGTCATTTATAATACAAAGAAGTTTTAATCCAGACTATAAAAGTCTTTTGACACGACCTCGTGTTTCACACAAAGTGAGTGAATATGTTTTTGATTTTATCAATGATAACTTACTGAAGCCTGCAAAGGTGTTACAAAGCGACATGTATGTTTATAAATTTACCTTCTCGCTTTCATTTTCTATTCCAAAAAGAAAGTTTCCTTATACAAGTCCATTTTCTACAAGCACACGGCTGTATTTTTCACAACAAGGCTTTCGGACATTTGAAAAAGTTGAGAAATGGGCAACAATGATGGTTATTGCAGACGATATGGATCAAACGATTCAGCCGTTTGAATATGCAACTGTAATTTTTAAAATGTTCGGCGACTTTTTATTGTCTAATTATAAAAAGTTTGACAAAGAGTCATTGGACGCATTACTTCCAAAGCTGGACAGACAATACATTGAAAATTTTACATTTCCTGCAAGTTTTGAGGAGCAGCAATATTCATTAGACGACATCGAATATCCAATTGCACCACTTGAGTTTGGATATGAATGGGCAGGTTTAGATAAATTAGTGACAATTAACCCAAGAATAGAATATTTAAAGCATTACGCTATCTAAGAAAAGCCTCCTTGCTGTAGTTCCTGTCTTCACAATCCTACTCTCCTTCTTTCTCACATTTCTTTATGATTTCTTATTCTTAGTCATGCCTTACTTTCGCAGCACCAAAATTACTTTTATGCTTCGTCCGGTCATTGGCATCCTCTTTTTAATAATATTTTCTTCGGCAGTTTCTGCACAGCGGGTAACCGGTACTGTTTTTAATGCCCAGGGCGACTTACTGCCTTATGCCAGCATAACCGTACAGGGAACCAGCATCGGAACCAGTGCCAATGAGAATGCTAAGTTTTCTTTCCTCCTTGCTCCCGGAAAGCGCACATTAGTATGCCAGTACATAGGGTATGCAGCACAAACCAAAACGATAGACTTGCAAGATGACGTGGAGATAACTTTTATTCTGGAAGAGCAAAAACTTACCCTCGAAGATGTGCTGGTAAAAGCCGGTGGCGAAGATCCTGCTTATGCCATTATAAGAAGCGCTATTGCAAAACGAGAAGAGCATAGCAAAGAGGTGCCCGGTTTTACGGTAGATATGTACACGAAAGACCTGATAAAATTGCGCAGTTTGCCCAACCGGATTATGGGGCAAAAAATAAAAACAGAAGATAAAAAGGAGATGGGAGTAGATAGCACCGGTAAGGGAATCATTTACCTGAGTGAGGCTATTTCTAAAGTAAATATACAAGAGCCGGATAAGTTTAAGCTGGAAGTGAAGCATAGCAGGGTGAGCGGCAGCAATAGCTTTGGCTTTACATTTCCCAGCTTTATAAGTATGTATGAGAATAATGTAAGAGTCTTTTCTTCTCAGCTTAATCCGCGGGGATTTGTATCGCCTATTGCCAATAACGCCCTTGGTTTTTATAAGTATAAGTTTATGGGCAACTTCTTTGAGAATGGCAAAATGGTGCACGTGATAAAAGTAATCCCGAGGAGAAACTACGAACCACTATTTAGCGGTACAATAAATATAAGCGATGATGACTGGCACATTCACAGTTTTGATCTCCTGCTTACAAAATCATCGCAACTAGAAATCCTTGATACCCTTAGGATTTCACAATTGCACGTTCCTCTAAAAAATGAGTTGTGGCGGGTAAAAAATCAATTGACACAGTTTAGCTTCAATCTCTTTGGGGTAGACGCTCAGGGCAACTTTCTAAGTGTATATTCTGACTATGACTTGCAGCCCAAGTTTGATAAAAAGTTTTTTGACCGGGTTGTTATCGCTTATGATACTGCAGTAAGTAAAAGCCCAAAAGCCTTCTGGGACAGCATAAGACCTGTGCCGCTGGCAGAGGAAGAGATAAAAGATTATAAGGTGAAAGACAGCACTTTTCAAAGTGAAAGGGACTCGGCAGGAAGCAGACGTAATTTAGACTCCCTGCGCATAAAGCAGGGTTACTTAAAGCCCTGGCAGCTTATTACAAAAACAATTACCAGGAAAGATTACAGCAGGAAAAATGGTGTGACTTACGGAGCAGAATCCCTACTTCGCAACCTGCAATATAATTTTGCGGAAGGAGCAGTATTAGAGTTTAGGCCTTTCATAGAAAAGAGATTACGAAAATCTCATCAGCTCATAACGATAGCTCCCACGATCAGATACGGCTTTGCAAATGA
>JBBKWE010000069.1:0-8524 GCA_037968795.1 Ferruginibacter sp. | reverse complement strand
CAGAATTTTCGGAAAGGATAGCGAGACATAAACCTGGCGATAAAATAAAACTGATCTATTTACGTAAAGGCAATGCCTTAACTGCATCAGCTACTTTAAAAGGAGATGAGTCTGCAAAGAATACAGCTAACTTAAATGAATCGCTTGAAAATATATATAGTAAGCTCGGAGCTGGTTTTGCATCGCTTACAAGGGAGCAGAAACAACAGTTAAATCTTAATTCGGGTGTTGTTGTAACAGATGTTAGAACAGGAGGTTTTTTTGACCAGATCGGAATTCCCAGGAACACTATAATTGTCTATATAAATGGAAAGCCGGTTGATACTCCTAAAGACATTGATCTGGCTTTACTATCAGCACAAAATGGCATCATTCAAATGCTGGCTATTGCGCCCGATGGATCCAGAGTGGTATTCAATTTTTCGCTGGGAACCTAGGTAATATTTCTAAAATCTACGAAACCAAATTATGGTTATAATTAGTAAAACAGAAGCAATTATTTATTTAGTGAAACAAATTACTTTACTAAATAGGATCATCTCCCATATCTAATTATTAGATAGGATTTGATAAAAATCGACTAAAAATTATACTGGTATGAAAATCTTCACAATTAAATTAAAATACAATGACCATTCAATTTAACACAGATAAAACGATAAATGGAGATGAAGGACACAGTAGTTATTTTACAACCCAGATAGCAGATGAGCTAAGCAGGTTTAGTTCACAAATAACAAGGATAGAAGTGCACCTTTCAGATGAAAATGGCAATAATGATGGACTGAACGACATACGCTGTTTGATGGAAGCAAGGCAGGAAGGGAAGCAACCCATTGCTGTTACCAACCAGGCTGACACAACAGAGCAGGCAGTGTCGGGTGCGATTGATAACCTGGTTGCTTTGCTTGAAACCATTACAGGAAAGGAAAAAAATAATTGAATGAAATAAATAGTCTGTGTCTGTAATACCACCGCACTAAAGCATAAGTAATCAGGACCGCATTAACTTAAATCAATAACCATCATGGCAAAGAACGAAAAAACATCAGCTAAAGTAGCATCAATTGCTTCTAAATTATTAAATGACCCTAAGACGGCAAAAGCCGTAAAAAGCGTAGCTGCATCTGCATTAACACAAGTGGCAGACAAGAAAAAGGTAAAGAAATAATTAAAAACCTCAGGTGCTTTCGTTCAGTTAATAAAATAGTATCCGGGAATAATGTGAAAGATGATTTGCGCTGATGTTGGTAAAGCAGCTGTTGGCTATTTTAATCGCATGCCTTTTTCTTTTAGTAATTACTGCTGCTTTTCATCATGGTTGGTTCAGGCATGTGAGAAAAAATGTGCTGCTAAAATTATAATGGCTCTTCTTTAATAATAAAAACAATGCTATGTGGACAAATATCAGAATCTGGGTTAAGGAACACCGTAACAAAATCGTAAACAGCATAGCTTTTTATCCCGCCGTCATTGCTATAGCATTTCTTGTACTTTCTCTATTGAGTATTGCATTTGATTTTTCTGAAAAAGGCATAGAAATAAAATCTAATTTGCAGTGGCTCATGTTAAGAGATGCCACTACGGCACGGAGCATAATCTCCTCTATTACGGCAGGCATTATTACGTTGACTGTATTTAGTTTTTCTATGGTAATGATTGTATTGAATCAGACCGCATCTCAATTAAGCAACCGGATTTTAGATAAGCTGATTGGCAGCCGGTTTCAGCAGGTGGTATTGGGTATCTATGTCGGAACGATTGTATATGCATTATTTTTATTAAGCACGATCAGAGATATAGATTCCGGGGTTCGGATTCCTGCTTTAAGTACTTATTTGCTGATAATACTTACCATTGTTGACATTTTTCTTTTCATCTATTTTTTGCATTACATCACCCAGTCCGTAAAGTACCAGGTAATCATTCACAGGATATTTAAAGAAACAAAAACTGCATTGGAGCATACCTGTAAGTTGCAGCAACCACCTGCGGAAGCAATATTATTTGAAAGTGAATGCCTGGTTACTGCTGCTAACTCCGGAATTTATCAGGGCTTTGATGAACAGTTTTTTATGCGCATCTGTAATGATAATGACTGTATTTTGTACCTGATGGAATCTCCCGGAGCCTTTATCTTAAAAGGATTGCCGGTTATTAAAGTGAACAAGACATTACCTGTAGAAATAATGAAAAAAATGCAAACAGAAGTGTATCTGCAATCCAGTGAATCTATTAAAGAAAATTTCTATTTTGGTTTTCGGCAACTCACTGAATTAGCTCTTAAGGCTTTGAGTCCCGGTATCAACGATCCGGGTACTGCCATCCAGAGTTTAAGGGCTTTGCTCCAGCTATATACTTACAGAGTAGGTCATTTTCCTGAAAATACCATTAAGAATAAAGAAATGCAGGTAAGGATCATTTTTAAAGAACTGTCCTTTGAACAAATATTTGAAGACAGCATTTTCCCAATCTGGGATTATGGAAAAAATGACCGCCTCGTGCAAAAAGAAATGCAGCATTTGCTGTCTGGGCTTTTAACTATTGCTCCCAATGCAAAAATTGCAGGAACATTATTACAGAAAGTGAAACAGGAAATGAAAGATCCATCGTACTAAGTAAAAAAAGTAAATAGTAAGAGCTTGCAAAATACTATGAAGGCAGATGGAAACGAGAGAGTATTAACCGAGGCAATTATATTAATAATCTTAAGTCTCTTAAATCCTGCACATACAACATTTGCTAAGTGCCAAAAAACTTTTCATTTTTGTTCATGCCCTACCTTAAAGTGAGCGATTATAAGTCTTCTTGCATTCTATCTCATTTTGAAAATAAGGATTACTTGAGTTTATTTAGAGGTAGATTTTAAGACTCGTAAATTAATGTAGGTCTTGTGTTTGAAGTTTCTCACTGATTGCTTTTTCCAATCCCACCGGCAATACAGCAGCATTATCGTCTATAGCTCTAAAAAGACTCACCTCAGTATCCCAAACAAAAACATCTTTAGGTCCTGCGTTTATACTCACGTAATAGCGTACCTGCTCATTAAAAAAGAAAGGCTCAAATTCTACGCGATATGGAATTTCATCAACCACCAGGTTAAAATATCTTTCATTGTTTTTCTCAGCCTTTGTCTGATCTATAAGTGGCTCAACAGCATTATCTTTCTTGGTATTATTTTTCATAAAAAAAATTTATATATTATACTATACTATCAATAATACTGCCATCAATTGCAAAATGATAATCCTCGCCGACAAAATCTTCAATACCCATCTGGCAGATATGCAGCCAAGGCAAAGTGCGTCGGCGTATCTGTGCCTCGCCTAATCCAAACGCCCCGTTACTTCAACCACCGCTCAAAAAACTCATACGTCCTCAGCAGCTGATCTAATCGTTGCCTGTTATCGCCGCTTCGGGTGATCTCATGTGTGGCACCGGGGTGCACTACATATTCTACCGGGCGGCCCAGCGCCTTTAAACTACGGAACATCATTTCCCCGGAAACAAAACCCGTGCGCCGGTCATTGCCTCCATGAAAAATAATATAGGGTGTGGTAATGTTTTGCACGTAGGTGGTGGGCGATTCTCTTTCCAGTATGGCCCTTACGCCGGGCTCCCAGGGGTACCCACCGAAGTACTCCGGTACCAGCCGCCAGGCATTTCCTTCGCCAAAGAAAGTGGCCAGGTCGTAGACCCCACGCTGTGAGCAGGCAGCTTTAAAACGTTTGTCGTGGCTTATGATCCATGCAGTGAGGTAGCCCGCGTAGGAGCCGCCGGTTACCATAAGCTTAGAGGTATCTGCCCAGCCCTGCGCCACGGTTTTGTCCAGCGCGGTAAGCACATCAGATGCCGGGCCGGCGCCCCAATCTTTAATATTGCCCCGCAGGAAATCAACTCCATATCCACCAGAGCCCCGCGGGTTACTGTACACAACGCCATAGCCTTTGCTGCAGAAATACTGGAATTCGTGCCACATACTGGCTTCGCCCGGTCCCCACATGGCAGAAGGGCCGCCATGGATCTCCAGCAGTAAGGGATATTTTTTTCCAGATTCATAATTGGTCGGTTTCATAACCCAGTAATCCACCGTCATGCCCTTATCATTTACAAACTGATGTTTTTCAGGCATAGATAATTTCTTCGACTTTACCCAGTCGTTGAAGTGGTCCAGTTGCACTTCGTTCTTCAGATTAGCATCGGCCATAAATAAAGCGGAGGGATTAGAGACCTGTGTTTTGCTGTACATGATCATGTCGCCCTGCACATCAAAGCTGGTAATGCCCGCATCCATAGCAGAGAGGAGCTGCGGCTTTCGGCTGCGCACCTCTACCCGGTAGAGCTGTGTGCCCCCACCCGATGCCGCTGTGAAATACAAATAGCTATCATCTTTTCCCCAGGTGATATTATTCACATTTCTATCGAAGGGCAGATACACAATCTCTTTCTTAGAGCCATGCAAGGGCATCAGACCAAGCGCGGGTACTTCTATAAAAGAGGTGGTTCCTGCCAGGAAAGCAATCCATTTGCCTCCCGGTGATACCACAGCATTGCCGTAGGTCTTGCCTTTGTCGGCCAGGATGGTACGCAAGCCGCTTCCATCTCTGTTTACCAGGAACAATTGCGATTCGCGGGAGCGGTCTGGGCTTTCCAGCGAATCTACATCTCCGGATAAGATGATCTCCCTGCCATCAGGCGTAAAGGCTGCTTTGCTGAAAGGATAAAAACCTTTGGTGAGCAACACGGGGCTGCTGTCCTTAGCAGGAGTCATTATAAAAAACTGCTGCAGGTTTACATCTGAAGATATGGCCGACTCACTCTGAAAGTTAAGTTTGTTGAGAACGATCGCTTTTTTATTGGCTTCGTTAGTATCGAGGTAAGCCCGTATCTGTGCCATCGTTCCGTCAGGATCCGGCAAAGCGCCTTTACTTACCCACAACTCATTATTGGCCAGTCCGGGTTTTTCGTAAGACCAGGCGGGAAATGACCGGCTGCTGTTCCACACAGAATCTGTTACCAGCTCTGCCAGCGGCACAGAAGATGAGAACAGGAGTTGCTTGCCATTGGGTGACCAAACAGGATTTGCTGCGCCGCTTTTCAGGTTGGTAATTTGTACTGCTTCGCCGCCGTCCATAGATAAAAGGAAGACCTGGGATTTTTCTTTTACCACTCGGGTAAAGGCGAGCTTCTTGCCATCAGGGCTCCAGGCGGGTTGGCTAGCGCCTTCTTTGTTGGTCGTAAGTTGTATAGGACTGGCACCGGGAGCGGTGGCTACCCTGTATACCTGCGTGATGTATTTGAAATCTGTTTTACTTTTTTCGTCGGGCTCCACGGAGGTAACCGTAAACGCCGCATTGCTGCCGTTTGCGGTAAGCGTAATATTGCTGATGGTTTTTATTTTGAGCATGTCTGTAACCAGTACCGGCTCTGTGCCGTTCTGAGCGGTAGCAGAATTCAGCAATACCACCGAGAGCAAAACAAGTAGACTTTTGTGCATAGGTTTTTAATTTGCGAACAAGATAAATAAAAATGGGAGGTGGGTAATTTTTTTTATAGGACGGTATACGTTTTACTTATGGCCGCGATAGTACCGCTCTTGTTGTATGAGGTAACTGATATAAACGTATCAAAATTTCGGTCCCGAAATCTCTTGTTAGTATTAAATTTGCAGCCAAAATAACCTGTTCAACTTTTTTCTGTGCAAATCACACCTAAGTCATTATCTATGAAGAAGAACTTACTTCCTTTTTTCTCTCTTGTATTTTTTGTGAATGCCGCTTCTGCACAATCGTATAAATTTTTATATCATCTTGATGACAACCTGGTTCCTGTAGAGAAATCCCGCGCCACACTCATTGGAAAAGGATTAAAAGATAGTACGATTTTCCTGGTGGATTGTTTTGATAAAAGCACAGGAAAGCTATCAGTTTCAGCGCATTTTGCAGATTCATCTTTGAGTCAATTTGAAGGTATGTATAAGACCTACTTCTCTTCTGGGCAAACCAAAGAAGAAGGCAACTATGTAAATGGGGAGCAGCAGGGAGAGTGGTTCTTATGGGACAGTGCAGGTTTAAAAACCGTGGCTGTGGTTTTTGATAAAGGGAAACAATTGACTGCAACCCAATATTCTTATCATAAGGGAAAACTTAATGGCAAAAGAGTGCAGGACAGCAACGGCGTGGAGACGGTGAATGTATTGTATGATAAAAAAGGAAATGAAATAAATGATGAAACCATTTTTGAAAACGTAGATATAAAGCCAGTTTTTGCAGAAGGCAAAGTTGAATTTCAACGCTACAACATACCATATACTAATGCTCAGATACCCTACTCTATGGGTGCCAGCAATGGCAATTATCTTGTGTATGTAAGTTTTGTAGTAGAAAAAGATGGGCGGTTAACAGATATAAAAGCCGTAAGCCAGGAAGGTTATGGAATGGAAAATGAGGCAGTAAGGGTTGTAAAGAACAGTCCACGATGGCAACCTGCTTTACAAAATGGAAATCCGGTTCGGTTTCGTATGCAGACGATCGTTCCTTTTGTTGTTCGTAGGTAATTTTTAAACTCCGGATATACAGAGGCTGTACATTCGATATTTAATAAGGTTAACAAAGTCGCATCTTAATAATCTCTTAGCCCCGGTTCTCCACCTTGGTTCTTGACCCCACGAACTAATTACCACCCAACTGGCAGAGAGGCAGCGAAGGCAAAGTGCGTTGGCGTATCTGCGCTACAATTAGTTACGCTCACTACCCTGTGTGAGGGATCGCAGCGGCATCCTTTTTTCCCTAAGAAAAAAGATACAGCGAAGAGCCCGACCCGCTTCAAACGGGGCACACCAAAATGAGAAAACAACTCTTCTTTTTTTAAAGCGCTCAAGAATAAATCATGAATGCATTGGAAGACTAATCTCTCGAAAAGAATTAATAAGTACTTCCCACACATTTTCACACTAACCCTTTTCTCTCCTAAAATAATAACTTAATATTGCACCCAACCAAATCAAAAGCATAAGAATGAATTTCTCCAATTATAAAGTCCCATATTCAACCGATCCTGCGTACAGTACAAGCGTAGCTTATTTTTCAATGGAGTTTGCAATAAAGCAACCTTTAAAAATATATAGTGGTGGCCTGGGTTACCTGAGTGGTTCGCACTTGAGAAGTGCCTACGAGCTAAGGCAGAATCTTATAGGTATAGGTATCTTATGGAAGTATGGTTATTATGACCAGGGGAGAAATACTGATGAAACGCTGCAGGTGCAGTGGATAGAAAAAAATTATAATTACCTGGAGGATACGGGCATAAAATTTCAAATAGATATACATGGCCACCCGGTATGGGTAAAGGCCTGGTATTTAAACCCGGAGACTTTTAAGTCTGCGCCGCTTTTTCTTTTGAGCACAGACCTGCCGGAGAATGATCACATTTCACAAACGATAACGCATAGACTATACGATGCTAATGTGGCTACTAAAGTGGCGCAGTTTGTATTGCTGGGTGTAGGCGGTGCTAAGCTTATAGATTTACTGAACTTTGATCCTGAGCGTTATCATCTTAATGAAGCACATGCATTGTCTGCGGCCTTTTACCTGCGCAGAAAGCTGGGCAACTGGAAGGCTGTGACAGACAAACTTGTATTTACTACCCACACGCCGGAAGAGGCGGGAAATGAGAAACATGACTTTTATCTCTGCCAGGATATGGGCTATTTCTGCGGGCTGTCAGAGAAAGATGTAAGAGCTAAAACGGGAATAGAAGACGATCAATTTAACCACTCCCTAGCTGCGCTGCGTATAGCACACATAGCCAATGGCGTGAGTCAGCTACACGGCGAAGTGAGCAGAAATATGTGGGGAAAATACAAAGACATTTGCGAGATCAAGGCCATAACCAACGCACAAAACTGGCAGTACTGGGCGGATAAGCAATTGTATCATTTTGCCGATGAGAAAAATGACAATGGATTTATAGACCGTAAATGGTATTTAAAGAAAAGAGCGCTGGACCTCGTAGCAGACCAAACGGGTAAATTGCTGGACCCCAATGTACTTACAATCGTGTGGGCAAGAAGATTTGCAGGATACAAAAGGGCGAGCCTCCTCACTGCTGATATGGATCGCTTTACAAAACTCATGAGCAGCACCAAATACCCCGTGCAGATCATATGGGCCGGAAAGCCTTACCCGATGGACTACCCTGCTATAAGCGAATTTAACGAGCTGGTGCTTCTGAGTAAAAGCTTTAAAAACATAGCCGTGTGCACGGGTTATGAACTAGACCTGAGTAAGCGCCTGAAGCAGGCCTCTGATGTATGGCTGAACAACCCACGAGTACCAAGAGAAGCGAGTGGTACCAGTGGTATGTCTGCCGCTATGAACGGAGCAGTAAACTTAAGCACACACGATGGCTGGATATGCGAGTTTGTAAATCATGGTAATAATGGTTTTGTGGTACCGCCCATAGATTATGATAAAGTGAGCGAGCATGAGCAGGATAACTATGATCTGGATCAGTTGTACGA
>JBBKWE010000068.1:0-23109 GCA_037968795.1 Ferruginibacter sp. | reverse complement strand
ATCTTGCTCCCAGAAAAATGCGTGGCATTGAAAGCAACGGCATGATCCTTATGGCAGAAGGTGCAGAGGGGAAGTTGGTTTTTGTAAATCCTGATGAGGTGGTGGGTAATGGAAGTGGGGTGAGTTAATAATGATTAATTATTAAATTTTAATGATTAATAACGCAGTAATAAAATAAATTTCAACTAAATAAAATAGTATCCTTATGAAAAAGAATGTAGTAAAAGAAAAGAGTTTTGCGTTTGATATTCGTGTAGGAAATCTGTATAAATTCCTTTGTATGGAGGAGAAAGAATTTGTAATGAGCTAGCAACTGCTGAAAAGTGGTTCAAGTGTCGGAGCCATGATTAGAGAGGCAGAATACGCAGAATCTAATGCAGATTTCGTTCATAAATTTTCTGTAGCTCAGAAAGAGATAAATGAAGCGATGTACTGGTTAGAATTATTGCGAGCTACGGATTTTCTTAAGGAATTGCAATTTACAAGTGTGTACGACGATGCTGTAGAAATAATTAAGCTAATAACTACAATATTGAAATCCGCTAAGAATAAATGAATAAGCTGGTCCGACATTAATCATTAACCCTTAATAATTAATAATCAACTCCCTTCCATCGTCATCTTCTCCGCATTCTCTGCAAACTGCAGTGCATCTATAAATTCTCCCACTTCTCCATTGAGTACATTATCAAGATTATAGACTGTAAGCCCTATTCTATGATCGGTCACACGGCCCTGTGGGTAATTGTAGGTGCGAATTTTGGCAGATCTGTCACCGGTGCTTACAAGACTCTTCCGCATATGGGAGATGGCTTCTTCTGCTTTTCTTACTTCTTCGTCGTATAGTTTTGTACGCATCATTTCCATAGCCTTCTCGCGGTTGCCTAACTGGCTGCGCTCTGTCTGGCATACTACTACAAGACCAGTAGGTTTGTGGGTGAGGAAAACTTTTGTTTCCACTTTATTTACGTTCTGTCCGCCGGCACCACCACTACGGGCGGTTTCCATTTTTACGTCGCTTTCTTTCAGTTCAAAATCTACTTCTTCTGCTTCTGGCATTACTGCCACCGTCACTGCACTGGTATGCACTCGCCCGCTCGATTCTGTATCTGGTACCCGCTGCACACGATGTACACCGCTCTCAAACTTGAGCGTACCATACACATCATCGCCAGTTATCTCTATTTGTATTTCTTTATAGCCGCCTACCGTTCCTTCGCTCTCACTCAGCATGGCGGTCTTCCAACCCAACTTTTCACAATACTTCATATACATGCGAAGCAAGTCTCCTGCAAATAGCGCAGCCTCATCGCCACCCGTACCGGCACGTATTTCAAGAATAGCATTTTTCTCATCAAAAGGATCTTTGGGGATAAGCATATTTCTAAGCTGCTGCTCCTGCTTCTCCTTTTTTTCTTCTAATGCAGGCAATTCTATTTTTGCCAGTTCCCGCATTTCTTCATCATTGTCGCCCAGCACTTCCTTATTAAACTCTATGGCTTCTATCGTTTCGAGATATTCTTTTCTTGCGATTACTACTTTTTCCAGGTTGCGATATTCTTTGCTCAATGCACTATATCTCTTATTATCACTTACAATCTCAGGATTAGTAAGGGCAACGGTAAGGTCATCAAATTTTGCCTTTATGGCGTCTAGTTTATCTAGCATATAATATTTTCTGGCGCTAAGCTGTTTTTACCGACTTAGATTTGCGTGTTTATATATTCTTAATCTTAAATAGATTATCTTTTAACTTTACAGATAATTGTCTATTCTGTGCTTTAAAAGTGGGCAAATTTACAATATAATAACGATAAGATTTTGCATATAAAACTACAGGGCACACGCCTATTTACTGGTAACCATTTTCTGCCTGCTCATGAGGTTTTAATCCTCAGCCACGAAGGCAAAGTGCTAGACATTGTGTCTGCAGCAGAAGCCGGAGATAATATTCAAAAAATAGAAGGTATTCTGTGCCCCGGCTTTGTAAATACGCACTGCCACCTGGATCTCACTCATTTACATAAAAAAATAGAGCGGGGAACCGGTCTGATACCCTTCTTGCAAGAAGTACTCAAGTATAGAAATATGCCTACGGAGGGATTTTATGACGGTATGCAGAGAGAAGCCCTGCAGCAATATGAAGCAGGCACAGTGGCTGTAGGCGATATATGTAGTACGGGTTACAGTTTAGGAGCAAAAAAGAACAGCCTTATCTACTGGCACAACTTTATAGAGATAAGTAGCTTTATACCCACGGCTGCTCCGGCAAAATTTGCGGAGGCAAAACTCCTTCGCAATCGTTTTCAGCAATTATACACGAGCGGCATAAGTAAAGGAAATGTGAGCTATACGCCTCATGCGCCCTACTCTGTAAGTAAGCCTCTTTTTGATCTGATAAATGAGCATTCCGTGCAGGAGGTTATCTCTATGCACAACCAGGAAACTACCTGTGAGACGGACTTTTTTATGACCGGAGAAGGAGATTTCAATAATTTATATAAGTACCTTGATATAGACATTTCTCATTATACAGCGTCCAAAAAGAGCAGCATAGCAAGTACACTTACCCATTTTAATAAGAGCCAAAAAGTAGTGCTGGTACACAACACTTGTACAGAACAGGCAGATATTGACTTTATTAAACTGTATGCGGCAGAGCATTTTGACAGAGTAAGCTTTTGTATTTGCATAAACGCAAATAAGTATATAGAGAATGCAGTGCCACCACTCGATATACTTTTGGAAAACAAATGCAATATTGCCTTAGGCACAGATAGCCTTGCAAGCAATGATTCTCTTTCTATACTGAGTGAGATGCAAACCTTACAAAAAGAATTTCCTTCTCTTACAGCTTCTGAGCTTTTAAAATTTGCTACTATAAATGGTGCCACAGCACTAGGCATAGAAAACAAATATGGTAGTTTTGAAACCGGGAAAACACCTGGTGTGGTGGTGATAAAAGGTTTAAAAGACGATGGAAAAATTTCTGGTGAAGTAGAAACGAAGCTGTGGAAAATGTAGAAGTAATAAGTTAATAATGCATTTGCAGTATGGGAAATAGCCCGCAGAGTTTGTAATTTGTATAGAAATAAAATAAGGTCTTATGAAATTTTTGAAGTCTGTTCAGATGCTTGCTATCTTTTGTTGTAGCATACTAGCAGCAACGGCGCAAAATAGTACAACTAAGAACTCAGCACATTTTACAAAAGATTTTGGCTTTATGGTAGGGGAGTTTATGCTGCATGGCGATAAAGGCAGTTTTAATGGAAGACTTACAGAAAACGCTAGCGATTCGGCATTTATTTGGATTATTAAAAATGACGAAAGATCTACAAGTGGCATCGTAAGGTTTAGCAAAGATTCAGGCATGTACACTTCTACTTACTTCCCATCTACCAAGCAATCCTTGTATTATGGTAATAGAGTTGAAAATAAAATTGTCCTCTACCAAGTGTATCCCATTAGCGGCACTAAGAGAAACGATTCATTAAAAATAATATTTGAAGAAGGCAAAGACGGAAAATCATTTTCTTACTCCAGAGAAAAAATATCTCAGTCTTGGGAGCATATAGATTACAAGTACTTATTTTTTTACAGAGATTATTCAAACACAGACAAATTAAATTTTAGTAGAAATGCAATGCGGAATGCCGGGTGGCTCAGTGGCAAAACTTATGCTGGCGGCTATAACACAGCCTCCCCTGCAAAGTGGAATGCAGACAGCACAGAATTAAAAATTTATTTTAAAAAAGAGGCAAGGAATTTTGAAGCCGCGATAGTTTATAATTTTGAGACGGATAGAAGTACGCTTACACTAAATACTACCCAGGGCAAAAACACCACTACTGAGAAATATACAGGTTGGTGCAGTAGTATAGAATGTAAGTTTACCAGCGACTCTAATAATAACGCAGGAAAAAAGGCGACTATAGATTTTAAATTCCTGCATAAGGGGAATTTTAAGGTGGAGCAGAATTAGAAGAGTTGTTATTAACCTGTTGTGTGCAAATTGTCTTTAATAACAAATGGACAGTTTCGATTAAAAATAAACCCGAAGGGCTGATACTATTATAGAAAAAAACAGCCTTTTTTTTGCAAAATACCGACGGGGTAAAATATTTTTTCGAATTTTTATATCACCCTTTCAGGGTTCTACTCTGTATATTTTAACTAATATCTACAATAAATCATCCCTTCGGGATTTGTAACATGATTAGGTCTGCACCTAAACATTAATTCCCATACTCGCTCAAAAATTTTATCCGCATTACTTTTAGTTGCTCCCAGGTAAACTCACTATCGCTCATTTCTTCCTGTGCTACTTCCAGGGAGGAGGTTTCGCAGCTTCTAAAATAATCTATGATCTCTTCCTGCTCATACTCATCCACATATTCGTCTATGGCATAATTGAGATTAAGCTTGGTTCCGCTCGCTACAATGGTTTCCATTTCTTCGAGGAGTTCATCAAGGCGCAGGTCACGGGTTTTGGCAATCGTTTCCAGGCCTATTTTCTTGTCTACATTTTGTATGATGAATATCTTGTTACTGTTTTTATTCACAACACTTTTCATTACGAAATCATCTGGCCTTACTACATCATTTTCTTCTACATGGTTTATGATAAGTTCCAGAAAGGGCTTACCATAGCGGATAGACTTCCCTTTGCTCACACCACTTATTTTTTCTAGTTCTTCCATACTGGTAGGGTACATAGTGGCCATATCGTCAAGGCTAGATTCCAGGAAGATCACAAACGGAGGAAGGTTTTTTTCCTTGGCTACTTTTTTTCGCAGTGCTTTTAACTTCTCCAATAAAACGTCATCTACTGCTGCACTTGCTCCGCCAGCCATATCGCCGGCTTCGTCATCTGCATTGGCATCTTCAAAAAGATTATTGAGTACGATTTTAAAGCTCGCAGGCTTCTTAAGAAAGGCATGTCCTTTCTCGGTAATTTTAAGCAATCCATAGTCTACAATATCCTTATCTATTATACCTTCTAAGAGCATCTGCCTTATGAGGCTGCTCCAGAAATGCTGTTCCCTTTCCTTGCCTTCTCCAAATATTTTTAATTGCTCGTGGCGATACATTTTCACCTGCGGAGTAGCTTTGCCCATAATAATAAGCATTACATATTCTATAGGAAAAAACTCTTCCAGTGCTTTTATCGCTTTAAGCACTGTAACCGTTTCCGTTTTTGCTTCTACCTTTTCCTTGGGTTGAAGGCAATTGTCACAATGGCCGCAACTCTTACTGTCATTGTATTCTTCTCCAAAATAATAGAGCAAGGTCTTACGCCTGCAAATACTGCTTTCTGCATACGACACAGTCTCCTGTATAAGTTGCGCTCCTACTTCCCGCTCACTCAGAGGCTTATCCCGCATAAGATGTTCCAGCTTTGCCACATCCTTGTGGGAATAGTATAAAAGGCATTTACCCTCCATCCCATCTCTACCGGCACGACCAGTTTCCTGATAATAATTTTCAATAGACTTAGGTATATTATAATGTATTACAAATCGCACATCGGGTTTGTCTATTCCCATACCGAACGCGATCGTAGCAACAATTACATCTACCTCTTCATTAAGAAACTCATCTTGTCTTCTGCTCCTCAGCTTAGCATCTAGACCGGCGTGGTAAGCCACTGCCTTTATTCCATTGGCCATAAGCATAGCTGCCAGTTCCTCCGTGGTTTTACGATTAAGCGTATATATAATTCCGCTTTTATTTTTGTGTAAATGCACAAACCGCACTATGCTTTTATTGGTTTGCTCCAGATTTACTTTGGGCTGTACTTCATAGTACAGGTTAGGCCTGTTAAAAGAGGAAATATAAATCTCCGGTTCCCTTAGCCCTAAATTTTTGAGAATATCGCTTTGCACTTTTGGTGTAGCTGTAGCCGTAAGCGCAATGATTGGTGCTTCGGGTTTTACTTCGTCCATCATCTCCTTTAGCCGGCGGTACTCCGGGCGAAAATCGTGCCCCCACTCGCTTATACAATGTGCCTCATCTACTGCAAAAAAGGAAATAGGAAGCGATTTATAGAACTCCATATTGCTCTCTTTTGTGAGCGTTTCTGGTGCTACATATAAAAGTTTTGTTTTGCCAGAAGTAAGGTCATCTTTTACCTGCTGCTGCTGTCCTTTATTAAGCGTGCTATTAAGAAAGTGTGCTACATTGTCTTTACTACTATAGCTTCTTACAAGGTCTACCTGGTTTTTCATAAGGGCAATAAGTGGACTCACTATTATTGCCACACCTTCGCACATCATAGCTGGCAATTGATAGCATAAACTTTTACCCCCACCTGTAGGCATAATTACAAAAGTATCTCTGCCTTCTAATAAGTTCTTTATGATCACTTCTTGTGGCCCTTTAAAACCATCAAAACCAAAATGGCCTTGTAGCTCTGTAGCCAGTGAATTCAATTTAGTGCTCAGTGGTTTTATATCTGCCGCGTTAGAGGTTGATTTTTTAGTTGTAGTGCTCGTACCTTTTTTCGCTGTAATAGTAGATGAAATTTTAGGTTTTGCTGTCGGGATTTTTTTCTTAGTAACTGACATAGTAGATGCAAACTAGGATTGCAGAGATTTTGATATTAAAGAATTATAAAACTATTATATAGATATATTTGAGAAATTACTTTGTTTTTGTGAGAAGAAATGGACTATTTATAGTCACCGGTATATCTCAATTAATTAACAAGACTATTAAGGTAAACAAAATTTAACTATAAACCGTAGAAAAAATAAGATTATTATTTCTAAAGCATAGTTAAGTAAATGTACTACAGGTAAGCGTTAGAAGATAGTTAATATCGATAATAAAAGGACGTAGTATTTTACATTTCATTATTTTCTATAATATAAAAGCTTGAATCTTATTTGCCGGAAGGAGAATGAACAAACTGAAAATTATAGTAGGTTTGTCCGATTCCACAACTACTACTTCTCATCACTCCAATAAAAAGATAATGAACAAGGAAGACATTATTTCATCTGCCTTAGAAACCATAAGGATACAGCAATCAGCCATTGCTAAACTACAAGATTATATAGATGATGGATTTACAGCAGCGATTGAGCTCATTAGAAAGTCTGAAGGCAGGCTAGTGATTAGTGGTATAGGGAAGAGTGCTATAATAGCCCAAAAAATTGTGGCCACTATGAACAGTACAGGCACACCTTCTTTATTTATGCACGCGGCAGACGCAATACACGGCGACCTGGGAATGATACAAAAAAATGATGTGGTCATGATTATAAGCAAGAGCGGAGATAGTCCGGAGATAAAAGTTTTGGTGCCGCTGGTAAAAAACTTTGGCAATTCTGTGCTAGGAATGGTAGGCAACACGAACAGCTATCTTTCGCAGCATGCTGATGTGGTAATAAATACCTCCATAGAACAAGAAGCTTGCCCCAATAATCTTGCTCCTACCACCAGTACTTCTGCACAGATGGTAATGGGCGATGCCATGGCTGTATGCCTTATGCAAGACAAGTCATTTACAAGTGGAGATTTTGCCCGTTATCACCCCGGAGGAGCATTAGGCAAAAAATTATACCTGCGAGTGCAGGATATGGTTGAGCCCAATGAAAACCCGCAGGTAAAAGAAAATACCCCCATAAAAGAAGTGCTCGTAGAGATTACGGCAAAGCGACTGGGCGCTGCCGTAGTACTGGATGACAAAGATAAAATCTGTGGTATCATTACAGATGGAGATATACGACGCATGCTGGAAAAGCACAGCGAACTTAAAAACCTCACGGCGGGTGATATCATGAGCAGCACTCCTAAGAACATAGAAGCAGAAGCTCTCGCAATAGAAGCTTTTGAGATGATGAAAGCACACAATATAAGTCAGCTTGTAGTAGTGCGATTAGAGAAATATGTAGGCATATTGCACATACATGATCTGGTAAGAGAAGGCATCATATAGTAATAAATTATGCTCCCTTTTGAGTTTCTTTTCCTTATAAAATTACGCTTACTTTTGCACCCGAAAACAGACTTGTTATGGATAAAAATAATTACGTAGCTATAATGGCTGGCGGTATTGGCAGTAGGTTTTGGCCCATGAGTCGCACCGGTTACCCCAAACAATTTCTTGATATACTGGGAACGGGTCGCAGTTTGCTGCAAGGCACTTTTGATAGATTTGCAAGATTTATATCCGTAGAGAATATTTACATCGTTACTTCAGCTCAATACACAGATCTTGTAAAAGAACAGCTGCCAGGATTACCGACAGAAAATATACTTAGCGAGCCTAGTCGTAAAAACACCGCTCCTTGTATAGCTTATATATCTTACAAACTGCAGCAGATAAATCCTAATGCAAATCTAATTTGCGCTCCTGCAGATCATCTTGTTCTGGAGCCAGAGAAATTTGAAGAAATATGTAAAGAGGCGTTACACTTTACGACACATATAAAAGCACTTATCACTCTGGGAATAAAACCCACAAACCCCAATACAGGATATGGCTATATACAATTTGAACCTTTCCCAGTGGGAGATAATGTATTTAAAGTAAAAACTTTCACCGAAAAACCAGATGTGGAACTGGCAAGGACTTTCCTTGACAGCGGTGATTTTTTATGGAACGCTGGCATATTTGTATGGGAAGTAAAAAACATTATCAATGCCTTTGAAAAATATATGCCAGAGATGCATGAGGTTTTTGATAACGAAAAACATAACCTTAACGGACCAGAAGAACTTAAAGCCATAAACCGCATCTATCCGCTTTGCAGCAGCGCCTCCATTGATTACGGTGTTATGGAGAAGGCAGACAATGTATACGTGATACCGGCTTCTTTTGGCTGGACAGATCTGGGAACCTGGAAGAGTGCTTATGAAACTCTGGACAAAGATTATTTGGGTAATGCTGTAGGCGGAAAGAATGTATATGTAATAGATGCCACTGACAATATGGTGCATACAGATCATGAAAAACTAGTTGTATTACAGGGAATCGATGATTTTATTATTGTAGATACCAAAGACGTTCTGCTGATATGTAGAAAGAATAAGGAGCAAGAAATAAAAAACTACGTGGCAGAAATAAAGCGGACAAAAGGAGACAAATTTTTGTAACCTTTTCTCAGAATTGAAAATGGTAAATTTTTAGTTAAATAAAAAATCAAATGCAGCGAATAGGGTTGTTATTCTACTCTAAGTAAAAACAAGTGAAACCATGAGTAAAAAAATCTGTATTCTAGCCATATTTCTAACCAGCCTTTTTATTAATATCTCTTATGCTCAGTCCCCATTTGGAACAAAAGAACAAAAAGTGTTGAGTGCCTATGGTCGTTTTTATTCTGAGCATGATGAAAGAATCAGTGGGGCGAATGCCCAATCGCAGGACTTTGTAACGTACGGCCTGGACATAAACGCAGGAAAATTTTACAAAAAAAATGTATTAAGTTCAATCATCCTGGGATTTTCTCACAACAATACTAATCGGGAAATAGCAGGCAACAGCTTTGATGAACCTCGGACATTTTTCAATATCGGCATAAGCCAAACTTACTATACAACTCTGGGGAAAAAATTTTATTTTGGAATTGGAGGAGTACTTTCCGGAAATTATGGGAAAGCAGAATATACTAATGGAACAACAGGTACGGGTGAAATAAAATACTATGTAGGAAATTTTTCTATTGTTCCAAGCCTGGCTTTTCAAATAAACAA
The DNA here is from genome assembly GCA_037968795.1 of Ferruginibacter sp. Classification (GTDB taxonomy): domain Bacteria; phylum Bacteroidota; class Bacteroidia; order Chitinophagales; family Chitinophagaceae; genus Ferruginibacter. The sequence continues at coordinate 13,410 of JBBKWE010000068.1, read as the reverse complement.
AAGATTCGTAGCTAATTTAAGTACAGGAAATAATTTTGTTGCAGTTAATTATGTAAATTCAAAGAGAAAAGAAACTAATGCTGGTGTGGAGGATAACAGCACTAATACAAATTTTGGTTTTAACGCTGGTTTTAATGGCTCTGCTTTCAGTAATCTCAACCTGGGTTTTAGTTATCTGCTAAAGTAATCTGTAACTGCAGTAAAATTAAAAACGAGAAACTTTCAAGAAATCTTTAGACTGGCATATTCATTGGATATTTTATGAATAATTCCTTTACTCATAAAAAATATTGTTATGAATATAATACCGAATGACGAACTAATAAAAAAATTAGACATCTGCATCGCCGCATGTAACTATTGCGCCTCTGCCTGTCTTAAGGAAGACAATGTGCAAATGATGGCGCAGTGCATTGCGAACGATATTGATTGTGCAGAAGTTTGTAGAACTGCTGCAATATTACTAGCAAGAGATTCAAAGCACGGAAAGCACTTATTGAAAGAGTGCATAGAGCTCTGCGAAGCCTGCGTAGCAGAATGTAGCAAGCATGACCATGACCACTGCAAGGCTTGTGCAAAAGCCTGCAGAGAATGTGCAGATGCCTGCATGCAAGCGGCCTAATATAATACTTTAAAATAAAAAATGCTCCCCATTCTGTAAAAGGGAGCATTTTTCTTATTAGAAATATTCTTGTGGATAATTTATACCAAAGTGTAGAAGTAATTAAACAGTAGCAACAGCAGCTTTCTAACATTTCGCAACTTTATTATTGGTTACTTTGGTTTTTGCTCCTTCTCTTCTTTCACTTCAATCATACGCATAGCCTTTGCATCCTGTAAAAACTCAGAGGCAAATATAAACTCATTGAGTTGCGTGTTCTCGCTAAAGATGATATCCTTACTGGTACCAGTCCATTCTTTTTTTCCTTGAACGAGATACAGAATATTATCCCCTATTTCCATTACGCTATTCATATCGTGCGTATTTATAATAGTAGTGATATTAAATTCTTCTGTGAGTTCTTTTATGAGCTTGTCTATGACCATAGATGTCTTGGGATCAAGACCACTATTGGGCTCATCGCAGAAGAGATACTTCGGATTGAGCACAATAGCTCTCGCTATACCTACTCTCTTCATCATACCTCCACTTATTTCTGAAGGGAATTTTTTATTGGCACCTACCAGATTTACCCGGTCCAATACCTGGTTTACCCTTTTCATTTTTGTTCTGTGATTATCGGTAGTAAACATATCAAGCGGAAACTTTACGTTTTGCTCCACTGTCATACTATCAAACAGTGCCGATCCCTGAAAGAGCATACCTATCTGCTGTCGTAGTAGCTTTCGCTCATCCTGATCCATATCTGTAAAGCTCTTACCGTCATAGGTTATTGTGCCGGCATCTGGTTCAAACAAACCCACAAGACATTTTTGCAGTACCGTTTTTCCGCTACCACTTGTACCTATGATAAGATTTGTCTTTCCGGTCTCCATTACATGGGATATACCATCAAGCACTACTTTATCGCCAAAACTTTTCTTTATATCTGTAAATGAGATCATACTTTCTTTTAATATACCTTATGGCAAGTGAGTTGTGGGTTTAGAGAAGAACAGCTGCTAAGAAATAATCTGCCAGTAAAATAACAACACAACTAACCACTACAGACTTGGTACTGCTTCTTCCTATCTCCAGTGAGCCGCCTTTCACATAATAACCGTAATATGCTCCCACGCTGCTTATGATAAATGCAAAGGTGTAGCCTTTTATTAACGCGAAAGTGACATTGAAGGGCACAAAACTTTGCATAAGACCCTTATCAAAAGTGTCTGTACTGAGAATACCCGCGGCAGAACCCGCAAGCCTTCCTCCCCATATTCCCAGCGCCATAGCCAGGATAACCATAAGTGGAATTACAATAAGGCAGGCCACGATCTTAGGTAGAATGAGATAGGTCTTTGTATTAATACCCATTATTTCCAGCGCATCTATCTGCTCGCTTACTCTCATATTGCCTAGCTCACTAGCTATCTTACTTCCTATTACACCTGCCAGTACGATACACACTAGTGTAGGAGCAAACTCCAGAATAACAGTATCTCTTACAATTTGTGCAATGGTAGTCTTGGCTATAAGCGGACTCACCAGCTGGTAAGCCGTTTGTATGGTACTTACCGCTCCCATAAATACAGAGATGATGCTTACTATACCCAACGAACCTGTGCCAATATCTGCACATTGGTGCATAAATTCCTTCCAATATAGCTTAGCGTTCTCTGGTCTACTCAGCATTCCCTTAAGCATAAGAAGGTATTTGCCAAAGTGATAGAAAAAATTCATTCTTTATAGTTTAAAAATATGTTCTGCCCTATTTTTGTGCCAGTTGTTTGGGTGTACGACGCCACCATTTCGATTTTTTTATTTCTGCCGCAGCATCAGACTTTGTTTTTACCTGGGCATCTACCACGGCTACTACTACCATATTGAATATACTTCTCACGTTGCTACCCAGTTGCAATACGTGCACCGGCTTATTCAGCCCCAGCAAAATAGGACCTATGCTATCTGCACCACCCACCTCCTGCAATAAATTGTAGGCAATATTACCAGCAGAAAGGTTTGGAAAAATAAGCGTATTTACATCTCCTTTTGTAAGTTCACTAAAAGGATAGTTTTCTTCCATAATTTCCTTATTAAAAGCAAGTATCCCCTGTACCTCTCCATCTACAATAAGAGAAGGATCTTTTCCCTTTACAATATCTCTCGCCTTACTTACCAGTAGTGCCTCCGGCGATTCACTACTCCCAAAGTTAGAGTATGAGAGCATAGCAATACGAGGTTTTATATTAAAGAGTTTTACTTGCTTTGCTGCCAACAATGTAATTTCTGCAAGTTCTTCTGCTGTAGGGTTAAAGTTTACTGTTGTATCTGCCAGAAACAGTGGCCCTTTCTTGGTAAATAGCAGATACATTCCCGCTATTTTACTCACTCCAGCTTCGGTTCCTATTATTTGAAGTGCCGGACGTATAGCATCAGGATAATTTTTGCTGAGGCCGCTTATCATAGCATCTGCTATGCCTGTTTCTACCATCATGCAACCAAAGTGGTTGCGCTCTTTCATACGCTTAATTGCTTCATACCTGTTTACGCCTTTACGCTGTCTTTTGGCAAAAAATAACTCGCCAAACTGCTGGCGCATCTCTTCATTTTCTTCTGCAGAAGGGTCTATTATAGGAATATGCTCCAGGTCTATCAAATGCAGCGCTGCCAGTTCTTTTATTTTGTTTTCATTGCCTAGTAAAACAGGGAAGGCTATTTTTTCTTCAAGGGAAAGTAGCGCAGCTTTCAATACTTTTACATTCTCGGCATCGGCAAATACAACACGTTTCGGTTGCCGTCTTGCCTTATTGCCTAGTACTCTACTCAACTGATTATCTAGTCCCAGTCTCTTATTAAGACTTATTTCATATGCGTCAAAATCTGTGATGCTGGTCCGGGCCACGCCACTTTCCATAGCGGCTCTTGCTACAGCTGGCGCCACCGTTGCAAGCAAGCGGGGATCTACCGGTTTTGGAATAATATAATCAGGGCCAAAGGCGATTGTCTTTTCATTATAGGCGAGGTTTACCATATCCGGCACAGGTGTTTTTGCAAGTGCAGCAAGCGCTTTCACAGCTGCAAGTTTCATTGCTTCGTTTATGCTCGTAGATCTTACATCGAGCGCTCCTCTGAAAATGTATGGAAAACCTAATACGTTGTTTACCTGGTTTGGATAATCACTTCTTCCGGTGGCCATGATGATATCCTTCCTGCTATTTATAGCTTCTTCGTAGGAAATCTCAGGATCAGGATTAGCCATAGCAAAAACAATAGGGTTTTTTGCCATTGACTTCAGCATTGTCGCCGTTACTACATTGCCTACGCTTAGTCCCAGAAAGACATCAGCATCTTTTAAGGCTTTTGCCAGGTCGTACTCACTATATTTTTCAGATACAATAAATTCTTTTTTTATCTCCTCTATATCTTTTCTCCCAGCGTGCAAGATCCCATCCCTGTCAAAGACTAAAAAATTTGAAGGCTTCGCTCCCAGCGACACATATAATTTTATACATGCAATAGCGGCAGCACCGGCGCCATTTACTACAAACTTTACTTTATCTATTTTTTTCTTCTGTATCTCCAGTGCATTGAGCAAAGCAGCAGAGGAAATAATTGCCGTGCCATGCTGGTCATCGTGCATCACAGGGATGGTACATAGCTTCTTAAGTTCCTGCTCTATATAAAAACACTCAGGTGCTTTGATATCCTCCAGGTTAATGCCCCCAAAAGTGGGTTCCAAAGATTTTACTATCTCTACAAATTTTTGCGGATCGGTTTCGTCTATTTCTATATCAAAAACATCAATGTCTGCAAAAATTTTGAAGAGTACCCCCTTGCCTTCCATCACGGGTTTGCCAGCTGCTGCACCTATGTTTCCAAGTCCGAGCACAGCTGTACCATTGCTTATTACCGCTACAAGGTTTCCCTTGGCAGTGTACTTATACACATCATCGGGGTTCGCAGCTATCTCCAGACAGGGCGCTGCCACACCAGGAGAGTAAGCAAGAGACAGATCTCTCTGCGTTTTGGCTTCCTTTGTAGGTACAACTTCAATCTTACCGGGTCTTCCTTTACTATGATACTCCAGTGCCTGTTGCTTTCTGAGTTCTGTAGACATGTACTATAAATATGATGAACAGCTATAGTGCCTGGGCAACTATCGCCGGCACGTTATTGTGCAAAATTTTAGATTTATTCTACTACGGAACACTATCGCATTCGCCACTAATACTGGCTAACCAATAGCTATTCTTTTGTAGCAAACCGGCTGCAATTTAAGTATAAATACGGAGTTAGATTTTTAAATAATTCTTCGGGTATTAACTACTTTTCGCCTTAAAGCTCCAGGTAATTTTAAAGACAGCAATGAGTTCTCCCGCAGCATTTCGCCCTTCAGAGGTAGCCTCTACGGTCTGCGGCTCTCCTGTAGCTACAGCATGCTCTACTGCTCTGGCAAACGCATTCCCGTCCTGGCAAGTAAAATAAGTGATACCTGTAGCTTTCTTTTCGTAATCTGCCTGCAAGTGCCTTACAAGGGTGCTTATGCCAGGCTTTTTACCATAAGTATGTGCCAATGCCAGCACACCTGTACTAAGTTCTGCTGCCATGGCCAAGCAGGCGAAGTAAGTGCTCTTAAAAGGATTTTGACTAAACCACTTATATGGTACTGTGGTCACCGCTTCTTTTTCCGTTACAGAAAAAACCCGCACACCACTAAAAAAAGCGCTCGGTAGCTTTGTAAGCAAAAACAGACCGAACTTAAATTTATTGTTTACCAATTTGTAAAAGGACATAATCGTAGTATTCGTTGTAGCTGGTGAAAGTAAGTATCCTTCCAGAAAAAATGATTTAACTCGCTATACAGCGCAATCAGCCAGCATAGGTAGGAATCTATGCGGACTGGGACACCGCTCAAGAAATTCTTCCTTCTCCATAGCCTTGCACACTCCCGGGAAGTCACCTTCCCATTCTCCTATTTCTTTTATAATCTGAAAATGAAGGTGTGGTGGCCAATTGCCATTTTCTTCCTCTGCACCAAAGTGTGCTATGGCTTCCCCTCCTTTCACCGGCTTACCTATCGTAAGATTAGAAAGGTCATTTACAGCAAGATGCCCATACAGGCTATATAATTTACTACCATTATAATCATGCGCCAGAATAATTGTGGGTCCATAGTCGCCAAAATTATTATTGTTATTGAAACTATGCACAATTCCATCCATCATTGCAAAGACAAGCGTGTGCGCCGGTGCCCAAATGTCTATTCCTAAATGTATATTTCTGGGAGCATCTTTTATAACTTCCGCAGTTTTTAGATTCTCGTCGAATAAGGAACTTCGTAAGTACATATTCCTAGTTTCGCCGTAGCCGCCTATCAGGTAACTCGCCTCAGTTTCTGCAAATTCGTGATCTATAAACCTATTAAGGGCCTCTATACTGGAAAAGTCCTTTTCTGTGAAATTTTTATTTGCCGGCGATAAATCCAGTGATGCTATATGATGTTTTTGCTTATCAAAAGCTACGACGTCAAAAAAAGGCTTTTCTGCGGGAATTATATTTTCTGTCAATTTCTTATTCTGTTTTCTTAAAAAATACCGACAAATGAGTAGCCAGCAGTCTCGATAAAAGTACGGTATATTTTGGAACGCTTTCAGCATTGAACTTTATGCTATTCATTCATTATCTAAGGAGTGACTGGGCGGGTCATTCTTCACCACAAAGATTGAGCTAGTGGTTTATAAGTCTTCTAAAACCCACACTGCCACAGATCCAGCACCTACAGTAAAGTCTGCCTTTCCATTCTCGTCAATTGTTATTTTTCCTTCTTGATTTTGCATAAGGTCGTAAAAAGTTCTTCCGGCGAGGTGCTTTCCTATCTCCATACTTTTAGTAGCGGCGTCGCTATTACTGATGAGAACCGCGCAGCTGCTTTTTTCCACCCCTTCACTGCCGGCCCTCGTCCAGCCTATGCAATTAGCGTTATCAAAGTAATCTTTCTGCTCTCCATAGGCGAAATTTTTTCTACAATTCAAAAGTTTTTCAAGGTCATCTACCACTGGCATATGTATTTCATGGTCTTCACCGTCTGAACCTTTATCTGTATAAATGCTGCCAAAAAGATCTGGAAAAAATACACAGGGATAGCCATCCTGCCTGAGAAGAATGAGAGCATAAGCTATGGGCTTAAACCATTGAGCAATTGGTGCTTCCAGGGCTTGCAGCGGTTGGGTATCATGATTATCTGTAAGCGTTACTGCAAGAAGCGGCTGAGCTCCCACGAGTGTGTCCGAAAATATTGAAGTAAGATCATATTCTTTACCTGCATTGGAAGCTGTATGAAGATTGTGCTGTAAGGCAGAGTCAAATAAACTCATTCGACCTTCGCTGGCTTCAATATATTTAAGCAGAAGCGGTAAATCGCCAGGCGCCCAATATTCTCCTACACAAAATAATTCCTTACCCGTTTCTGCTCTCATATAGTCTATCCAGGAATTATAGAAATGTGGGCTTATGTGCTTCACTGCATCTAATCGCATTCCCGAAAATCTGGTCGTCTCATGATACCAGATACCCCATTTTTTTAGCTCCTCCACTACAGCTCCGTTCCGAAACTCTATATCATTATACATTAGATAATCATAGTTCCCTTTTTCTTCTGTGATCATTTCGTCCCACATTTCAGCATGGTCATTTACAATCTTGTAAATAGCTGTTTCCTGCTTTATATCATCGTAATCTACCCCAGAAAAACAAGTGTGCGTCCATTCAAAGTCTGAATATTTCTTTGCCCTACCTGGATATGTAAACTTTGTGAAAGCTTCAATATCGTAGGCATCAGAATCAAATTCTAACCGATTATCTTCCTGTACTTTTCTTACCTTGATCAGCTCCTTTTCATCGCCTCCCGCAAGATGATTAAGCACAATATCTACATAGACATTAATACCTTTTTCCTGCAGTAATTTAATAGCTACCAGGTAGTCTTCCTTTGTGCCATATTTAGTTCTTACAGATGACTTTTGATCAAACTCGCCAAGGTCATAAAGGTCATAAATATCATACCCTACAGATAAACCGCCCACGCTAGCCTTGCAAGCTGGTGGTAGCCAAACAGCGGTTATTCCTAAGGAAGAAAGTTTTGTTGCGTTTTCCTTTAAATGGTTCCAAAGACTACCATCTGCAGGGTAGTACCAGTGGAAATATTGCATCATTGTATTATTCTGCATACTCATCTTGAATTTTTATTAAGCAATAATACAATAGAACCGAGTGAATTGTTCGTACTCTTTTTTACTAAGATATACTACGAGGTGATATTACAGAATTTTATTTTAGTGCAAAACAATAACAGCAGGAAACTCCTTTTCTTTATTACATTTTGGGATTTCTTATTCATTACTTAATCGTTAAAAGATCTAAATATGTGAATCTTATCTGCTACTACGCAAGGAATAATACATTATTTACTTGTAATATTACTGGCATTTTCCCCAATCATGTTTGGAATGGAGGCAAGTATTTGTTTACTTACATATTTACTTGCGGGGCATTCATTTGGTACTTACCGTCTTCACCAACTATAATCCGGGACTGATAAAATTATTTCCTTCCGTGGCCATGGATTATTGATAGAGGTCGTAGAAGCAGTAACTCTTGCTGGCTTGTCTTTTTATTTTATAATGCAGGTAGTACTTTGGGATTCTATTTGCTTTTCTTCTCCATTCATCCGTGAATGAATATACCTCACATATCAAAGGCTGCCCTGGATCGGGCAGCCTTTGAATCGAGATTTTGCCTTTAATGTTGTACTGATATTAATTGTTTAAATTCTGTACCATTGTCTGTCCGTAGATTCAAATAGTATATACCATTAGGAATAAGTCCTACTGATATGCTTTCAGTTCTATTTAAATTTCTTATCTGTTCCTGCTGTACTAACCTACCCATCATGTCTGTGAGCTTTAGTTGCGCAGCCTTACCAATGGCATTATCAGCAACAACTATATTTATTACAGTACTAGCTGGCAATGGGTATACTACGATTTTGCCATTAGATTCGAAGCTAACTTTTCTGATCCCACTGTAATTAATTTTACCATCAAGGTCTGCTATCCTTAATCTGTAATAATTCGCTCCTGTTATTGGATTGTTATGCGTAAAATTGTATGTTTTGGCATTTGTGGCAGTTACTGTCCCCACTTTATTAAAATTATTACCGTTTATGCTATGCTCTACCTCATACCGATGTGCATTTATTTCTTGTGTCACATTCCAGTTAAGGACAGCATTCCCGGTTTTTGCAACTGCACTGAAGTCTAAAATAGAAACAGGTAAAACTCCGACAACTGAAATAGACTGACCCACATTGTCATTCCCGGTATTATTTGTTCCTACTAAGGGATTAGAAATTGCCTGAATGCTATAAGGTTGATTGTTTGCCTCAGTTTTTCCAAAAATATCAAAAGTAATATTCCAGGCTCCAATTAAACCACCCGGAAAAGCAACGCCCGGCTTGGACGTAATTTGCAACAATTGACCATCTACAGGATCGTAAGCTGTCACAGTTACATCCACATAGTTAGCTGCGTTCGCGTCATCAAAAAAGTAATTACCTGTTCCTCTTATTTCTATACAGGGTGGCGTATTAATAAGCCATTGTACCGTGGTTGTAGATTGGAAAGCAGTGCTGCTTCCATTTAAGAAATCTGCCGTAATAAAGGTTTTTTCGCCGACGCTGATTGGGCTTTTTCCTTCATCTATACCTGCGCAAGCAGGGTCTTGTGCCCAGGTTTGATAATAAGTAGAAGTAAGGATCAACAGGGATATAAAATACTTTTTCATAATTTTTTGGTTTAAAAGTGTTATTGGATTGTTTTATAGTGAGTTTATAATTCTTGTAAAAATATTGTTCCCATTATTGGAATCATAAATTTGGAACGATGTATCGTCTATTATATTGACTGTGATAATTGGGGAAGAAGCCGACCCACTACTGCGGGTGATAGTAAAGCCTATATTCGCTTTGGCAGCTTTTGCAATCTTTATTCCTGCATTAGCTTTGAAGTTTAATTTTCGATTACCTAGCTGCGAACTGATCAAGGTCCAGTTTGAGTTTTCAACCGGATAAGGATTCGGCGACAGACCTGTTACAGCTGCACTACTCATAGTGGGTTCAAATGCTATTGTATAACCCAGTGGAACAGTAACTGAAAAGCTTATTTGTCCCGTTTCTGTGTCAGCTAGGTTGAGTAATTCTTGTAATTGCAATACAATATTTTTCGAAGTGGACACTGCAAAGTTGTTAAATGGCAACAATATACCAGGTGTAAGATCCGGAGCCGGTTGAGCAACTGAACTTACCACAATATGCAATGTAGCTTTTGCACACGCCTGTTGAGTGCCGTTATCGCAAATTGTGTAAACGAAGTCAACAGGACCGGTAAAGCCCGACGCAGGTATAAACGTAAAGTTTCCATTTTCTGATAAGGAAAAAATTCCCGCTGCTACAGTGGAGTTGTATGCCGTCACGGTTTGTGTATTATTCTCCGGGTCAGAATCATTTGCGATTACTGTTCCATTAATAGTATTACCTCTAAATGACATGTAGAAATCATCTGCTGCTAAAGTTGTATTCACTGTCCCGATAGACTTCACAAAAATAATTTGCATTGCTGTTGCACTTCCAGCAGGTGAACCATTATCAGAAACAGAATAGGAGAGAGTATCATATCCGGTAAAGCCAGGATTAGGAATGTAGGTAATAAAACCAGTAGCGGCATTTACTATCGCATTCCCATTCGAAGGTGCAGTAATTACAGTAACTGAAGCAGGATTAAGTGAACATCCCAAATTTGAGCACCTGTCATTTAGTAAACTGTTAAGGCTGACAGGTATATTAACAAGGGTCATAGCCACATCGGTATTTGCAACAGGAGGGTTTATGCTGTTGGTTGCAATCACTGTTATTATAAGTGATACCGGTTTGCAATTTGTGGTTTGTGCTGGTAAGCAAACCGGAACTAAATATTTATAAACACCGGGTGTGGAAGTAATAAAATCATAAGACCCATCGCTATTTAGGTTTATAGTCGCAACTCCCGGATTTCCGATATCAGGCACTGGTGTACCGTAGGTAGAAGCTGCAGGTACTTTGTCATTAACACTTGTATTACCGGTAACTGTAACATCTACAAGTGTACTATTAAAGTCTGGAGTATATATGGGACTACAATCATCGAATCCAAAAGCATACGCTTTCCCTAGGCCATTATTTGCTGCAGTAAAGCTGAATAATGTACCAAGCGTTCCGGAAAAATTAAAGAGTTCGCTACCAAAATCAAGAGCAGCACCCGGAGCTCCTACTATAGCACGGACACCATACTGATTTCCTTTTACAAATCCTGCTCCCGCTACACTGTAGCCAAGAAGGCTTGCAGCATTTACACCTGCACTCTGGGAAACCTGATGTGTAAGGTTAAAAACAGGTGTGGAATCAAAACTTCCGCTTGGATTTCCTGTAAAGATAAATGCAGCACCTCCTACCGCATTTGCGTTGATAATACCTACTCCCGTACTAAGGGGCTCCCCTACAATAATATCGTTTATACCATCGCAATTTACATCACGCATATTATCAAGCGAAGCTCCAAAAAGAGCAGAAACATCAAGATTTTGCATAGCGAGAATACTAAGTAGGCTATTTCCCCTTGGTGACGAAAGTATTTGATTTGGTTGTACAAAACCTGCGGGAGTAGCGTTTTGAGAAAACACATTTACTGAACCGGTTTTTAGTTTGAGGCCGCCTGCGATATTACTGAGCGAATTGCCAAGCGGTGCACCTATCATTACTTTACCATTTCTAGCTCCATTTGCATTTCTGAGTCCTTTTACTGCGAAGCCAAAAAGGTCGGGCAAAAGGTTTTCAAGAGAAACCCTGCCAGATAGTTTTGCACCTATAGTGGTACTTATGCCGGAGGAGGCTGAACCGTAAAAAATGTAAGCACTACCACCCAGGATATTTCCGCCAGTGAGCGATGTACCGGCTGGTGCTCCCACAATCACGTCAGGAAAACCATCTTCATTGTAATCGCCCATACCATCTACACTATAGCCAAAAAGTAGCCCTCCCAGATTTACTAGCGGAATTCCCAGAACACTCGTAGTAGGAGCCGTAAGTACAATTGGGGTGTTAACGGTTAGTGCCTGTGAGTTAAAAATAAATGCACCACCAGTTTTCACTGGGACCAGATCTAAAGAAGCATATCCCGGTGCACCTACGATGAGCTCTCCCAAGCCATCACCCGTAACATCTTCTGCTACTGCCACAGAGAAACCAAATAATGCTTTGATCGTTACATTAGAACCTTGTACTCCTGTAATTCCATTGCTAAAAAAACTATTCCCGTTGAGAAATACTGACGTGGAAGCAAAAGGCCCGGTTCCTGAGATATTGTCTCCGTCAAATACAAAAACCTTTCCGGCAGTAACGTTAGCTGTTGAAGGAAAACCACTCACATTTGCAGTGTAAGATTCGCCCGGTGCTCCTACCACTATATCATTTTTACCAGTGCCCACAATATTGCCGCCGGCAATACTATATCCGAATAATGCATTGGCAATAGGTGTAGAAGATCTTAAGACTCTGGAAGGGGAAACCGGCAAACCGGTTGCGCTTCCAAAATATACAAAGACAGCACCCGCACCCACTACCGGAGAGCCGTTCAGAATATCTATCGCAGTTGGTGCCCCTATGGCAACGTCATCAAATCCGTCAGCATTTACATCACCCAGGCCAGCGACTTTGTAACCATATAATGCATCTACCTGCAACTGCAAATCTGTGAGCAAGCCAGGCAAAACACCATCAGCTGAAGTTGTCCATTCTGGTAAGTGACTCAGTGGGTCTACTGTAACAGGATACACTGCATTTTTATCGTCTACTTCTATAGTTAATCTATTGGCACTACTTAGCTTAAATTCTGCAGCAAGATATTTACCGGAAGCATCCCAAACCTTAAGGTCATCATACAGCAACTTAAGTTTTTTAGAATTCCCTTTTTTCAAATAACCGCCCAGAACATTTTTTTCTAATAGACTATAAGTGAGATTTCCTGAAAGATCCAGGTCAATTTTTACTTTCCCAGTACCTGGCAGTTTGTTTTTAAGTATAAAGTTTTGGCGCAGACCGTTACTACCATTTTCATATTGAATAGCCACAGCGGCATTTGAAAATTCTAAAAAGTCGTTTACTGTTTCTGGCTTCAAATCTGAAAGTTTATAGGGATTTTGTGATCGTGTGATTTGCTGCAATTTTAAACCAGCTTGCCAAAGTGTACCGGAAGAAAACGAAGTTTCCATGTCAAGAATATTGTAAAAGTTGTCACTTATTGCGAAGTGCATTTTATTCTTTTGGTTTATGGTGTGCCATTGTCCCGATTGATTTACAAATAATCGCTGGAGAGCTTCTGCCTTTTCTATGGCCTGATTATACCAATTAGAATTTTCACCAAAATCACTTGAAGGTTGGCTTATGGTAAAATTTTTTGAATTTGTTTGCCCCACTGATAAATGGGAAATACTCATAAGGGTACACAATAATACTGTAGATAGATTTTTCATGATAATGGATTTTAGGTTTATTCCAGAAAGTTTTCGCTTCGATTCTTAAACTTCTGCCATGAAATTATATATTTTAGGTATTATCGCAAAAGCGCTATGGCAGGGGGTTGTAGTAGTCTGAAGAGAAAAATTAAGAATCAAGGTATATGCCAGATTATTAATGTTTGGACAATAAAAAAGCGCTTCTT
>JBBKWE010000067.1:0-11881 GCA_037968795.1 Ferruginibacter sp. | reverse complement strand
TTTCGGAGCTGCTTTTTTTGCTGCTGCTTTTTTCGGAGCTGCTTTCTTAGCTGCCGCCTTTTTTGGAGCTGCTTTTTTTGCTGCTGCTTTTTTCGGAGCCGCTGCTTTTTTTGCTTTTGCCATGATAATAATATTTAATTGGTTAGTAAATAATAATTAAAATTAAATACTATTTATATACTACCAAAAAAAAATATATTATTTAAGCGTCTACCTCTACCGGCTTTATAGAAACAAAAGTCTTGTCAGCTTTTGTTTTTCTGAATTCTACTATGCCATCAGTAAGCGCAAAAATTGTAAAATCTCTTCCAAGACCTACATTCGTTCCCGGATGAAACTTAGTGCCACGTTGCCTTATGATGATGTTGCCAGCGATTGCAGGTTGTCCACCAAAAATTTTTACGCCTAGTCTTTTACTTTCCGAATCCCGACCGTTCTTTACCGAACCTTCACCTTTTTTATGTGCCATTGTTCTGTTTTTTTATTTTTTATTGTATATCAAAAACACCGCTTTTTTTACAAAAAACAGTGTGGAAAAATTGCACTACGCAATTTCCGTGATCTTCAGGTGAGTGTACTGAGTGCGATGTCCTTTCTTTTTTCTGAAGCCTTTTCTTCTTTTCATTTTAAAAGCGATCACCTTATCTCCTTTTACAAGACCTTCAATAATCTCTGCTTTTACTACTTTTTTGATTTCAGAACTGGCTACATCTTTACCATCACTGGTAAGAAGAACATCAGAAAATTCTACAGTATCTCCATTCTCTCCCGCTATGTGCGGAACATATAGATTATCACCTGCTTTTACACTGAATTGCTGACCTGCTATTTTTACTATTGCTAACATATTATACCTAAATTTAGGACGGCAAAGGTAATAGTTTTACATTAAATACCTAAGCTTTTTTATAAGATTATTTTCAAATGTAGAAAATCTGTGCTATATCACTACCTGAATGTTTTATAACTATCCTATATTCAATTGATTAGCTTTAAAAGGAACTGCTGTGCCACCTGCCGATGGTTTTATATTGTTATTTTGTATTTCTGCAGTGCTTGCAATTATATATACACAGCTTTCTCAGAAATGCTTACTTTGCCTCTTATGAGTAAATTTTTTAGAATCTTATTTAGCCTGTACGGCTTATTCATTTTTATATTCCTAATGTTTATTTTGTTTCCTTTCATCGTTATCGCCTCTTTTTTTGGAAGGGTGAGAGGAGGAGGTATCGTTTACAAAATTTGTGTTTTCTGGGCAGATACTGCTTTCCTGCTTTGGGGTATTCGGCACAAAAACTTTTATGAAGGTAATCGGAAACCGGAAAAGGCAAGGATATATATATTTAACCATATCTCTTATATGGATATTCCTATCATCTTAAAAACATTCAGGCATCAACCAATTAGGGTACTGGCAAAAGCTTCTATGGCTAAAATTCCCATCTTTGGATTTATTTATAAAACCTGCGGTGTGTTAGTAGATCGTAGAAGTCCAGAAGCAAGGGCAAAAAGCCTGCGGGAAATGAAATTCTTTCTCTCCAGGAAAATATCTATTGTTATAGCGCCGGAAGGCACTTTTAATATGACCACTGAGCCGCTTAAGGATTTCTATAATGGGGCATTTAAAATCGCCATAGAAACGGGCACAGATATTCAACCCGTATTATTTCTTGATGGCTATGACAGACTTGGCTACGAAACTGTATTTTCTCTTACGCCAGGCAGATCGAGATCTGTTATTTTGCCGGTGATTTCATCTGCCGGATATACAGAAGAAAACATGGACGAACTAAAGCAAAAAGCCTACGATAGCATGGAGGAAGCGCTTATACGATATGAAGCAAGCTGGATAAAATGAAGGAAAAAGGTTCCATATTATTTGAAGAAGATAAACGTACCCACTGGGCAGAAGTTATCCTGCCACTAGCACTGCCGCAGGTATATAATTATGCAGTTCCGCCTGCGCTTATCAGCGCTGTATTACCCGGTTGCAGAGCAGAAGTTGTTTTGGGGAAAACCAAAAAATACGCCGGTATAATAAAATCTGTTTTTTCTACAGCACCTTCATATCCTACTAAAGATATATTGCAGGTTTTAGATGAAGAACCTCTTTTGTATAAAGAGCAATTGAAACTCTGGGAATGGATGTCGCAATATTATATGTGCAGCGAAGGCGAGGTGATGGCCGCCGCCCTGCCTACAAATTTTAAACTGAGCAGCGAAGCGGTACTTATATATAATGAGTCTTATGGCGAAAATTTTGAACAATTAAACAATGAGGAATACCTCGTAGCAGAAGCTTTACTTATTAAAAAGCAACTGTCCATCACAGAAGTGCAAAGTATTCTGGACGTTCATAACATCTATCCTACTGCGAAATCGCTTTTGGAAAAAAATGTTTGTTTCATTTATGAAGAGCTTGCTGAAAAATATAAAGTAAAGACACAGAATTTTGTAACGCTTCATCCAGATTACGAAGAAGAACGAAATCTCGAAAGTCTCCTTAACGACTGGCACGGTGCTCCAAAGCAAATGGAACTCTTGCTGGCTTTCTTGCATTTCTATAAAACGGAAGGAGAAGTGCAACAGCCAGACCTGCTTAAAAAAGCGAACGCCACGGCGGCACAGCTAAAAGCACTTGAGACTAAAGGCATAGTGATTATAAGTAAACAAAATATAGATCGCATAAAGTCCCTCGCTCCGGTAATGCAAGTAGATTATGAGTTGAGTGAGGCGCAGGACTATGCCTATAAAGAAATCAAAAGTAATTTTCGCTCAAAGCCAGTTACGCTCTTACACGGTGTTACTGGCAGTGGCAAAACTGAGATTTATATTAAACTAATAGAAGAGCAGTTTCTGCAAGCAAAACAGGTTTTATATCTCTTGCCAGAAATTGCACTTACGGCACAAATGATACGTCGGTTGCAAAAGCACTTTGGTGGAAACATTGCCATCTACCATTCTAAATTTAATAACCAGGAAAGAATAGAGCTGTGGAATAAAGTGAGAACAGGAGAGATAAAAATTGTGCTGGGTGCTCGTAGTAGTTTGTTCTTGCCTTTCAAAAAGCTGGGACTCATTATAGTAGATGAAGAACACGACCCTTCTTATAAGCAATTTGATCCGGCACCGCGGTACAATGCCAGGGATGCGGCTATTTACTATGCACATTTATTTTCTGCAAAAGTGTTGCTAGGCACCGCTACACCTTCGCTGGAAAGTTATTACAACGCCAGCCTTGGGAAATATGCATTGGTAGAACTTAACGAACGTTATAGTAAGCTGGCCTTGCCAGTCATAGAGATCATAAATACGGCGCAGGTAGCTGGTAAAGGGAAAGTGAGCATAAGTCCGCAGCTAGAAGAAGCTATAAAAGAAACGGTAGAAAACGACAGGCAAGCAATTCTTTTTCAAAATAGAAGAGGATACAATCCCTACATGATCTGCGGTACCTGCGGTTACATTCCTAAGTGTACTCATTGTGATGTATCACTTACTCTTCATAAGTATACTAACAAATTGCATTGTCACTACTGCTCCAGCACGTATAGCAAGCTTCCGCACTGTATAGCCTGCGGTACAAATACATGGCAGGAAAAAACTTTTGGTACAGAAAAAATAGAGGAGGAGCTGGAAAATACTTTTCCGGACTTTAGAATTGCCAGGATGGATGTAGATACCGTAAGAGGAAAAACGGCGCACGATAATCTTCTTCTGCAATTTGAACAGCAAAAAATAGATGTACTGGTAGGAACGCAGATGGTGGTAAAAGGGCTAGACTTTGCAAAGTTGCAACTCGTAGGAATTTTGGATGCTGATGGTTTACTTAGCTTCAATGACTTTAGAGTCAACGAGAGGGCTTATCAACTTATGGAACAAGTGAGTGGGAGAGCGGGACGAAAGCTTGAAGTAGGAAAAGTAATGCTACAAGCCATAAATGTGAAGCATCCAATATTGCAGTACGTAGTACGGCACGATTACAAGGCGTTTTATGCTGATGAAATAGAGAAGCGAAAAGAATATTTTTATCCTCCATTTAGCAGGATCGTTTTACTCACGCTTAAGCATAAGGATAGGGAAACAGTTATCAATGCTGTAAATAAATTGGCCGCCTTACTACGCCAGGATTTGGAGCCTTACATTGTAGGGCCGGTGGCACCGGTCATAGGCAGAATAAAAAATCAATATCTAATGGAGATAATGATAAAGTTGCCGAAAGAAAAAAACAAAGGAGATAAATACAGAGACGTTATAAATTTACACATAGATCAGATGCAGGCTGCAACAGCTTACAGAAGTGTGAGGGTGGTGAAGAATGTGGATGTAATGTAAAGCAGCATCAGGCTGCACTTAGTATGCACTTAGCTTGTAGCACCTGGAAGGGGGCTCAATAGAAACTGCTGAAATAAATAAACAGGGTAAATGCAAATCATGCAAATAGAAAATAATCATTCCTTAAAACCCCACAATACTTTTGGTATTTCCGCTAGCGCAAGGCAGTATGCTTCTTTTGATAGCATAGAAAAACTGCAGGAATTACTACGGAGGGCGGAGATTGAAAGTGTACCGGTTTACATATTGGGTGGCGGTAGTAATATTTTGTTTACGAAAGATGTGGAGTCTCTGGTACTGCACAATCGCATCATGGGAATGGAGGTAATAAAACAAGACCGGCATCATGTATATGTAAAGGTGGGTGCCGGCGTATTATGGCACGAGTTTGTAGAGTTTGCTCTCTTGCATAATCTTGCAGGAATAGAAAATCTCTCTCTTATCCCTGGTACTGTAGGTGCAGCGCCCATGCAGAATATAGGTGCTTATGGTGTGGAGCAGAAAGCAGTATTTTATAGTCTGGATGCGGTAAGTAGAAGGACAGGGCAGGTTCAAAATTTTTCATTGATAGACTGTAAATTTGGCTACCGCGAAAGTGCTTTCAAAAATGAATTAAAAGATGAATTTGTGATCTGTCATGTGATTTACAGGCTTAATACAGAAGCAGACTTAAATACCAGTTATGGCGCTATACAAGAAGAACTGGATCGCATGGGGATTCCAAATCCGTCAATAAAAGATGTGTCTGTTGCTGTGTGTAATATTCGCCAAAGCAAGCTGCCTGACCCCACCATTATAGGAAATGCAGGAAGTTTTTTTAAAAATCCTGTGGTTACAAGAGAAAAGTACCATTCTTTAAAAAAGCAGGACGCCGCCGTGGTAGGCTATGAGTTAGAAGAGGGTTCTGTAAAGCTGGCGGCAGGCTGGCTTATAGAAAAATGTGGCTGGAAGGGTTATAGAAGCGGAGATGCGGGTTGCCATGCAAAGCAAGCACTTGTATTAGTAAATTATGGTAACGCAAGCGGCAAAGAAATTTTTGACCTCAGTGAAAAAATAATTAGCAGCGTTAATGAAAAATTTGGAGTAATGCTAAGTAGAGAAGTAAATATTCTGTAAATTTTTTCTGTACAAATTCTTATTCATTTAACTACACGTAACCTGCTATCTTTAATTAATGACAAATACTTTTATTTACTGTAAGGATGCAGGCCCCATTGTAGCCTCTGCCATTCATGATGGGCACGCCACAAGAGATTCCTTGCAATCATATTTTGCACTTAATGATGCAGAGCGACTGAGAGAAGAAGATCCTTACACTGCAGTGTGGGCAAGGGTTGTGCCTAATCATATTATTTTTAATAATAGTCGTTTCGAAACTGACATCAATAGGAGCAGGGATAAAGCCGTTTACCTGAAACCAGAAGACGCCTGGGGCCTGCAGGTATGGAAACATGAACTGCCAGAGGAAGAATATAAAGCCTCACTTGCCGTCTATGATGATTTTTATAATCATGCAGGGGAATATTTTGATAAATTATTCGGGGAGCATAAAGAAATTGTTTTATACGATATACATACCTACAACTACAAAAGAAGTGGAATAGATATAGAAGCAGATGCAGATAGCAATCCTGAAGTAAATATAGGTACCCGAAATATGAATGGAGAAAAATGGTTTCCGCTGGTAAATCTGCTGATAGACAATTTGAAAAATTTCGATTACTTGGGGCGCATGCTTGATGTGCGGGAAAATGTAAAATTTAAAGGAGGCTATTTTGGCCAGTGGCTTCACGAAAGGTATGGAGATAAAATCTGTACATTGAGCATAGAATATAAAAAGTTTTTTATGGAAGAATGGACAGGCGAAGCGGATCACAAAGCAGTGGCTGCCATTGAAGACATGATAAGAAAGTCGCTGGAGCCGGTTTATGCATTTATGACCAATTCTCAATAATATGCTGCAAGAAAAACTTATTACCACACTGAGCAAGTCCTACAGAAATGGGAAGCGCATACGCAGGAACTTGCCAGAGCACAGCAAACTTGTAATTGAGCAAAAACTTCCTTACTTATGCGTATATCGTTTTAGAAAAAAGCCAAGTGCCTATTTATCTTCCCTTCTCAAAACTCAAGGTGCCTATCTGCTGGCTAATACTACTGTAGACTTTACCGCTCTGCTGCAAGCGCTTATAAGTGTAGGGGTACAGGATTTTAAAACTTTTATGCTCATAGAAATATGGCCCGATGAAAATAAAGAAAACCGGGAAGAGATCATTATAAAACATCCTGCCGGTAAAGTAGAAGATGTGATGTCCATTCTAAAAAAAGGGTTCACTTCCTTTAAAATCAAACTGCCTGGTTTGCATGTCACTTTGCAGGATAATGAGAAAAGATACCCGGAAAGCATGAAACCTTTAATTCCTATAGCAGAGATAAAGGAGAAGGGTATTTTGCTGCTGGGAATAAGTCTTCCCAGCTTGCTGGCAAAGCGCGGCAGCCAGACTTCCCTGCCTTATTACTTTAGATTTATAAGACAACAATTTGCAAAGACGATAAAGCAGGCTGCTTATCAGTTTGTACGGTTGCAGGCAGATAATGTTTTTGAGCACTATCTCAGCTTAGGCAAAACGCAGGTAGATAATCTTGTGCGCTCTGCAGATAAGCAACTCGCAAAAATATGCGAAGACATGGATTTTCTCCTCAAGGTAACGCCGATAAATAATGATGCTTCCTGGCATGCTTTTGAGCAAAGTAAATATAGCAAAGCACCTTCCTTTACATACAGGCTCATAAGTGTAGATCCTGAGAATGAGAAAAGAAAACTTTTCAATATTCCGCTGGAGAATATTGAGCATCCTACGCTTGCATTTTTGCTCAGAGAAAAACGGCAGGAACTGGAGAAGCAACTTATCATGCTGGAAGAGCGGGGGACAAAGAAATTCATGTATACCAGTGTAAGTCTCTTTGGTACAATAAGCGAAGAAGTGCTGGAGATAGCAAAAAAAATATTACTGGTGGAGCATAACCAGGAACGTAGAGAAATAACACACATAAATGCTACGGATTTCTCCCGGGCTGCCCGCAGGCAAGTGAATTCCTACAAGCAAATGTTTCCTCAATTGGATCTCGCAGTAAAGGTGAGGAAGGATATATCCGGCCTCATGGTGTCTGGAAGTTGCTTGTATGTGGGCAAAGATCTCCTCATAAGTAAGCGAAGATTAGAACCGCTTATACAACATGAAGTAGGTACCCACATACTTACCTATTGTAATGGTCACCTGCAGCCACTTGACCTGATGTATAGAGGCCTGGCAGGGTACGAGCAATTGCAGGAAGGGTTGGCGGTTTTTACTGAGTATCTTGTAGGGGGGCTCACTTATAACAGGATGAAAACCCTTGCTGGTAGGGTGGTAGCAGTCCATTCGCTCACACAGGGAGCCAGTTTTGTTGATACTTACAGAAGTTTGCAAAACGAGTATGGTTTTACAGATAAAAGTTCATTTAGCATAGCGGCCCGTGTATACAGAGGGGGCGGATACACCAAAGATTCTATCTACTTAAAAGGACTGGTGCAAGTATTACACTACCTCAGAGATGGGGGCGATATTGCTAAATTATATGGCGGGAAATTTGCTTTGGCACACATGCCACTTATAGAAGAATTGCTGCACCTCGGAATCTTGAAAGATCCTATGCTGCCTGCCTTTCTGGAAAATAAGCCAGTGATAAAAAAGCTTAAAAAAGCTCAAAAAGGATTATCTATGCAGGATTTATTACCAAAATAAATGATACAAAATAGTCGATCACAATATTCAAACTAATTAGCATAATACAATAGAATGAAACTCGCATTTATCATCAACAGCTTTGAAACAGAGAAAGCTAATTTTACAACGATTTACCTCGCCCGTACTGCACACAAGCGCGGGCACAAAATTTTTATTTTTGGCGTAGGAGACTTGGGTTATGATTCGCAAGGGCATATGATAGCACAGGCTAGAACGGTTCCTGCTCAAACATTTAAAACCAATGAGACTTTTTTTGCAGCACTGCTTAAAGCTACTCCGGTTCGCCTTAGTTCTGCCGATCTTGATGTATTATTTCTACGAAATGATCCATCAGAAGATATTAATAAAAGAAACTGGGCGCAGAATGCTCCTTACATTTTTGGGCAAATTGCAATGAAAGACGGCGTAATTGTACTCAATCATCCTGCGACTTTGTCTAACGCTATTAACAAAATGTACTTCCAGCATTTTCCTGAAATACTCAGACCAAAAACCATTATCACCCGCAGTGTTAAAGATATCGAAGAATTCTTCAAGGAAAATAAGCAGAAAATTATTTTAAAGCCGTTGCAGGGTTCCGGCGGCAAGAACGTTTTTATGGTAGATAAAAACAGCAAGTCTAATCTTAATCAGATCATAGAAGCCATAAGCATAGATGGCTTCATCATAGCGCAGGAATACCTACCCAAAGCAAAAGAAGGAGATACCCGCTTCTTCCTTATGAATGGAGAGCCTTTGCTGGTAGATGGAGAATATGCCGCTATGAAAAGGGTAAATCATAAAGGAGATATTCGCAACAATATACATGCCGGTGGCAAAGGCCAAAAGGCAGATGTGGATGAAGAAATGCTGGAGCTGGTAAATATTCTTCGTCCAAAACTAGTGCAGGACGGCATGTTCCTCGTAGGAGCAGATATCGTAGGCAATAAACTTATGGAGATAAATGTTTTCAGTCCCGGTGCGCTCAATATGATTTCTCGTATGTACGACGTAGATTTTGGCGCGGCGGTGATAGCGGCCATAGAAGATAAAGTGTTGTATAAAGAAACCTACGGGCAGTATGTAGATAATATAACGATAGCTACTTTGTAAAGGTTGTAAGTATTTTTAAATGCCACATTATTTTACGGTGTGGCTTTTTTAATTTATTATACTTCAGTGTCGCACAGGTGGCAAACTAAAGGCATGTAAAGAAGCAAAGATTTTACTGTGATTATTGCATAAATCGAGAAAATAGCATCAGGGTAATCACGGCGAAAAATTATACTTGTATTCTATGGAACGTCCCCTTGCGTTCTTGCTCCCTAGCAACCTATGAAAAAAGCTCTCCTTTTTTTGAGATTTAATGTACTTTATCTCCCAGCTATTCCTTTGCGCCTTCTACCTTAGTAGAAGGGATAAATTTCCAACTTATTCTCATTGTAGTATTCTTTTATGTACCTATTCTGTGACTCACTAGACAGCTATTACAGAGAAAAAGTACTATAAATCCTCCTTAATTAAATAAATTACAGTTCACGTAAATAACCTTTTCTTTCACATCCTACTTACATAAATTTGCATTCCACTTATGGATACAAACGTACAGGTACTCAATCAGGTATTTGAGATACAGCAAAAAATAGCCGGAACGCCGCAGGAGGCTTCTTGCGAGCGTAATTTTGCCAGAATATATTCTGTAATGGAAGAGCAGGGATACCGCCTGCAGGATCCTGCAGGGGAAGCATACTCAGAATCTCGAACAGATTACGAGGCAACCATAATAGGGGAGCCGGGGAAAAGTATGACGGTGGCCAAAGTGATAAAGCCAGTCATTTACCTGCAAGAAAATGGCAGCATGAAGTTGCTGCAAAAAGCAATTGTACTCATAGAGAAAAAGCAATAGAAATGATGACTCCCGTAAACATAGGAATAGACCTGGGGACTACTAATTCCCTAATTGCCCGCTACGAAAATGGTGCAGTGAGGGTATATAAAAATCCGGTGGGGCAAAAGGAAACCCTTGCAAGTGTAGTGGCTTTTCGCAAAGAAAGAATTCTTGTAGGCGATAAAGCCAGGGAATTTCTTACAAAAGACCCCATCAATGTTTTTGGTGGTTTTAAAAGAAAAATGGGAACAGACGAGAAATACTACGTTGTGAACCTGGATGAGAATATTACCCCGGTGGGATTGTCTACGCATGTATTGCAGGAACTAAAACAATTTCTAAAAGACCAGGATAACCTGAATGCTGCTGTTGTAACCATACCCGCTTCTTTTGATAGTATGCAAAGCAATGCTACTATACAAGCAGGAAAAGCTGCCGGCATAAAAGATGTATTTCTTTTACAAGAACCCATAGCGGCTAGTTTGGCATTTTTTAATACCATGCAGATTGCGGTGGCGGAAGAAGAAAATAGCCATTGGCTGGTCTATGATTTTGGAGGGGGTACTTTTGATGTGGCGCTGGTAAGTGTAAAAGATGGTGCGCTCAAAGTAGTAGATCACGAAGGAGATAATTTCCTGGGCGGAATGAATTTTGACGATGCCATTATTGATAACATTATTATCCCGGCTATTGCGGAGCAAACCGGAATTGAAGGCCTTGCAGAAGAGATAAAAGTTAAGTATGGGAAATATGAAATGCTCTATCATAAGATCTTGTACTATGCAGAGGAAGCTAAAAAGGAGTTTGCCGCAGGTGGAGATGCCTCTATTGATTTTACAGAAGAAATAGATGGTAAGGACTACGACTTTTTTATTCCGTTGGAAAATGAAAAAGTATCTGCATTGTTCATGCCTATCATTGAAGAAACGATTCTGCTACTAAACAAGGTGCTTAAGAATAATAATCTTCGCTCAATAGATATAAAGCAACTTATTCTCGTGGGCGGAAGTACTTTTTTGCCACAGGTGCGCACAAGTTTACTAGCGGCTACAGGCATCGCTACAAACTATGATCTCGATCCCGTAAATGCCATAGCGGTGGGAGCAGCTTATTATGCAGCCAATAAATATTTTGAACCTGCTTCTAATGAAAAAACAGAAGAGAAGGGTGCTCACGCTGCTGATGAAATATTGTCTACCGTGTCTTTTGTAGAAGTACCGCTGCAGGTAGAAGTAGCCTACAACAGATCGAGCAGAGATGCAGAAGAAGTGCTTATGCTCAATGTAGAAGGCGAGTACGAAAAATGCTTTTACAGAATTTGGAGAAGCGATGGTGGATTTGATACTGCCAAGGTGCCATTGAGAGAGAAGGTAATTGAATTTCTTCCGCTCCTTACTGGCACGAACAATATTTTTACACTGCATATTTTTGATGAGCAGCACAATGAGTTTACTACTCTTGCACGGGAGCTAAATATTCTGCAAGGAATCTATAACATAGAAGGACAGCCCCTGCCGCACGATATATGCCTGGAGGTAGATGACGCAGAAAATAAAACTACGAAGCTGGAAATTATTTTTGAGCGCAATAGTTTACTGCCGCAGAAGCGAACCCTGTACCGGGAAGTATCTAAGACGATAAGAAAAGGAGAGAATGACAGCATTGTACTCAGCATCCTGGAAGGTGATGGCGGCAGCAGACCTAGCAGCAATCTTACCATAGGTTGTATAGAAATAAAAGGTAAGGAATTGCAAAGTGATCTGGTAAAAGGATCAGACGTTGAGATAAAAATAGAAGTAAGTGAATCTCGCTCGCTTAGTGTAAATGTATTTCTGGTGATGACGCAGCAGGAGTTTACCCACGTCTTTAGCATAAGCGAAAAGCAAGTAAATCT
>JBBKWE010000066.1:0-11953 GCA_037968795.1 Ferruginibacter sp. | reverse complement strand
AACTGGTACAGCAGTTCCTACCGTTATAGAATAGCTGCAAGTAGAAGAACTACCATAAGATATAGAAAATATTGCAGTTCCTGCCGCTGATGGCGTACCAGAAACTGTAAAAGTTACATTACCAGTAGCAGCACCATAAGTACCAGCGGCTAGTGTAGCCGTAAGGCCAGTAACTCCTGTAGAAGTTTTTGTTTGTGCGGCATAAGCTCCTCCTACGGTAGCATTACTATAAGGAATAGAAAATGATAAACCAGAAACAGGACTGGAGGCCGTGGCGGTTCCTACTGTAGTACCCCCTGCACAGTTATAAGCTACACCTGCCGCAGCGCTGTAATTGGAGAAATTCTTAGTTATAGAATCCAGAACCTGCCATACGCCCCCATTAGGTATTCTTCCGTAAGATTGCAATGCAGTATGTGCCGTATAGGTAATTGTATCAATCAGCTGAGAAGATGCATTTTCCAACCACACTTTTTCGCCAGAAGCAGAAAGTCCAAATCCGCTCGCATCTGCATCATCTACTACAATCACCAGATATCCATTGGCAGCAAGGATGCTTCCTGTGGGAAATTCCTTCTTTGGTTTAGTTCCAGCGTCTCCACCGTTATCATAAATTTTATATCCACTAATATTAATAGCTGCGTTCGACTTATTGTAAATTTCTATCCAATCTGGATCGGTGGTGGTACCCCGTGCATATATTTCATTCATTACAATACTACTATTTGTTATAAATGCAGGCAGCACTGTAATTGTATAAGTACAAGAAGAACTGCCATAGGTAATGCTAAAAGAAGCTGTTCCGGCTGCTGATGGAGTGCCTGTGACCGTAAAGATTACATTACCGGTAGTAGCAGCATATGTACCAGCAGCTAGGGTAGCCGTAAGTCCGGTAACGCCGGTAGATGCGATTGTTTGTCCCGTATAAGATCCGCCAGCTGTCGCGCCAGTATAGGGAATACTAAATGATAAACCGGAAACGGCAGTACTTGCCGTAGCAGTGCCGGTGGTGGTACCACTTGCACAATTATATTGCACCGCCGGTGCAGTTGTAGCGTTTGATGCATTTCTTGTTATATAATCTAATACTTGCCAGGTACCTCCGTTGGGTATTCTGCCATAAGATTG
Source organism: Ferruginibacter sp. (assembly GCA_037968795.1). Taxonomy (GTDB): domain Bacteria; phylum Bacteroidota; class Bacteroidia; order Chitinophagales; family Chitinophagaceae; genus Ferruginibacter. The sequence continues at coordinate 10,825 of JBBKWE010000066.1, read as the reverse complement.
CAGGGCAGTATGTGCAGCAAATGTTACTGTGTCTATCAATTGAGAAGACGTATTTTCCAGCCAAACTTTTTCGCCGGAACTAGAAAGGCCAAACCCGCTTGCATCTGCATCATCTGTTACAATTACCAAAAATCCATTTGCTGCAACAACACTTCCTGTAGGAAATTCTTTCTTTGGTTTTGCCCCTGACTCACCACCAGCGTCATAAATTTTATAACCACTTATATCTACAGCCGCATTTGATTTGTTATAAATTTCTATCCAGTCAGGGTCTGTGGTTGTACCTCTTGCATAAATTTCATTCATTACAATATTGGTACTAAGCACTGGATTTGTAGCAGTAAGGGAATAAAATTCATGCTCTGCTCTTACCGGCGAAAAAGCACCCACATTTGTATTTTCTGCATAGATATAATATTGAATTAAGTAACTGCTTACAGGTAGCGAAGCACCATACACATTATCACCGGCAGCACCATCTCCATGAGCACCATCATCATACATTTGTACTTTTGTAAATTTATCTGCAAGGGCGTACCTGTAACCAAGCTTCACCGCAGTAGTAGTAGTATTAGTAACAGTAGCTTTTACAAAAATAGTGCTGTTCAGTACCGGAATAGCTACACTTGGTGTAACAGAAGTAATCACCGGTTTTGTATTTGTAAAATCTGTAAGGGCAGATAAATAAGTGTTTCTGCCATTCATAAGATTAGTAATCCCCGGCACAGTGCTACCGCCAGGACCTCCAGAAGTAACATCTGTTGTAAGGTTACTCTGATACTGAGCGTAGGTATAAAACTTATTAGGGTCTGCCTGTACTGCAGCATTTATCACGGGTTGTATAGCTTGTGCTGTTGTAAGGTAGCTCCCATTAGAAAAGTTTTCTGTGAGCATAGTATGCATGTGCGCCAGGTACATTTTTTTATACGTAGGCACAGCAAGAAGCTTTTGCACAAGCGGCCAGTTAGCGTCTCCGGAGTGGAGGGTGTGCGTCATTTGTTGCTTAGCGGTAGTAGAGTTAAGACTAATTGTACCCGTTTGACTAAAGGTGCCAAAGCCTTCATTGAAATCCCAAAGGATTGGGTTAAATCTACCCGTGGCATCTTTATACAAATAATAATTTTGCGCAAAGCCACCTATATAACTATCTAGATTTACGGTAAGGTTATCAAAAGCCAGCATCCAAAGAGCTCTATCTACGTCTAAAACAGTTTCAATATTATTGATGTCGTTCTTAAGCGTATTAGTTAGCGTAATGAGGTCACTCCAACCATAATCAGACTTTAATTCGTAAGCCTTGCTGTAATTTACATTGGCGCTGTCCGTACCCTGGTATGTAAGGTTAGGCAACGTGGTAGTGGTGGGGCCCGCACCATCTATAGGATTACACTTGAAGAATGAACCTGTTTTATTGTAAAAGTGGGCATCTACAAATTTTTTACTTACTGATTCTGAACTTACAAACAAGCCAATTAAAGTTCCATTTACAGATACATTTGCATAATTTGAAAGTGAAGCATCCATATAATTTCTCAGGATAGAATAGGATAAAACTTCGCGGAGATATGAAGGATCTTTTGCCACATTACTCAGCTTTATATCCGTGTAGCCTTGATAGTTGTGGTCTTTGTAGGTATCCAATTCTATATGAAAAGGATTCTTTACCTGGTTAGCATTGTAGGTGCTATTCCCCTTGTACTTTACACCTACGCTATCGAAAGTAGTACCATTTACCGTAACAGACTGTGCCATAATGTATCCATCACTTCCGGCCTTGGCTGTATCTAGCATATAATCCCAGTTACTTTGTGTAAATGTGATATTAATGGTTTGAATGGTATTGATATCGTAAAAGGTTTGGGCAGAGGCTCTTAAACCCATTGATACGAATAGTACTATTGCTAGTAAATAGATTGATATTCTCTTGTTCATCTTAAATAGAAAGTTTTTGTAATGCACACTTGTACGACAAGAGAAAATATTTCCTTCGCGGGAAGGAAATATTTTTAGAATAAAAAATTCTGCGTTGGCTTCAGATCTAAGAAAAAAATTTAGTATTGGCTTACAGGCATTTGTATAGAAAACTGAAATGGCAGACCACTCCGGAACTAAAAGGACCTGCGTATTTTTGATGATGAATATATAGGCTTTTACTATGTAAGTAAAAGGTTATAATTGAGGTAATTAACTGCCAACTCCTCTATTCCTGCGTCAGAAATTTTTCCCAATCCTTATATAGCTCCCCTTTAAGCACTCTTGGAAATTTGTGCTGTCCGCCTACCTTTCCTCTGTCGTTCATGAACTTCAGAAACTTAGCTTCGGGAATTACTTGTACGGTCATGTCTTTTAAAGCGTGGTCTCTTTCTACAGCGTAGTCATCATTTAGCTGCTTCAGGTTATTATCTACCAATGTAGCCAGTTGCTTTTCATCGACTGCATCATCTGTGCCTACAAACCATTTGTGGGCAAAAAAGTTTCCGTAGGGTACTCCGGCGACCGTAAACTCCGGTATAAAAATATTGAGTTCCGCTGCAGCCATTTGCAAGGCCTTATTCATATTGTCTACACTCAGATGCTCTCCTACCAGGCTAAGGAAGTGCTTCGTGCGCCCTGTGATTATTATTTCATTGAGTTCTTTATTTACAAGCCTTACCGTGTCGCCTATAGCGTAGCGCCAGGCGCCTGCATTGGTACTTATAAGGATAGCGTAGTCTTTATTTTCGTCTATCTCGTGTATCATTAATACCTCCGGATAGTCTGCCATGTTTCCATCGGCATCAAAATTCTTATCGTCAAATGGGACAAACTCAAAGAATATATTATTACTTAGGCAAAGCTGCAATCCATTGGCACCCTGCCTGCTCTGGTAAGCAAGGAACCCTTCGCTGGCGAGATAGGTTTCTATATAGGTGATGGGCTTGCCCAATAATTTTTCGAAGCCTTTTTTATAGGGCTCCATAGCCACGCCGCCATGCACATAGAAAGATAGATTAGGCCATAGCTCATGAATATTGTTAAGCTGATACCTTTCTATAATTTTTTCGATACACAACTGCAACCACGCAGGTACACCTACTATAAATCCTATATCCCAATCGGGCGCATTTTCCACTACTTCTTCCAGCTTGCGAGCCCATTCTTTTTCTTTGGCAATTTTTTTTCCAGGCTTGTATAAACCAAGACCAAGAAACCAGAATGGAATATTTTTTTGCTGAATACCACTAAGGTCGCCGGCATAATACGTCGGCCCTTTCTGCAATTCTGTACTGCCGCCCAGCATAAGCCAGCCTTTTCCTATGGCGCTTTTATTTACATTCTCATACTTACTCAGGCTTATGAGCTGCCTAAAACTCGTAACGGTATTGCTCCGTATAAGTTCTTTAGTTATAGGAATATACTTACTGCTCGCTTCGCTGGTACCGCTGCTAAGCGCAAAGAATTTTATTACCCCCGGCCAGCATACATCTGGCACTCCGTCCAGTGCTTTATGCCACCACTCGTCATATATTTTGCTATAGTTGTAAGTAGGTACAAGTTGTTGGAATTTTTTCCCGGGGTGCTTACTCAGCAATATTTCATCAAATTTGTACAATTGTCCAAACTGTGTAAACCGAGCTTTGCGAAGCAGTTTTTTGAGGACTTTGATCTGCATACTGCGGGCATCGCTTGCAGGTAAGTGCAGTGCTTTGGAAATTGATTTAGGAATTTTTATATCAAAAATGGCCATTATATGCTTATGGGTGTTTTTACCTTTATTACAAATATAAGCTAAAGGGTCATGATGGCTTACAGAGTAAATATTAGTATTAAATCCTTGCTATCTTACTTATGATTACATGAGTTTTTTCTCTTTTGTAGTTTGGAAAAATAGATACTGATAATACATTTTCAAGTAGGGAGTTTATTATATATCTTGCTCCGCAATGAGGTTTATATCTTCTATCATATCTAAGCTGGCCAGACTCCGGTTCTGGCGTATAAAAAACTGGAAGGACCACCCGGAGGCAAGCCAGCGGCAGGTGCTACAACACCTCATTACAGCAGCGCAATACACAGAATTTGGTAAAAAATATCATTTTAATAAATTGTTTAATCTCTCGGAGTTTAAGAAGAGAGTTCCCATTCAATCCTATGAAGACATACAACCCTATATAGAAAGAATGATGGAGGGTGAGAATAACATTTTGTGGAACGAGCCTATAAAATGGTTTGCCAAAAGCAGTGGAACTACCAGTGCAAAAAGCAAATTTATTCCCATAAGCACAGAGACGCTCAAAGACAATCACTACCAGGCAAACAAAGACCTCCTTACCGGCTATTATAAAAATTTTCCTAATAGTAATTTACTCACAGGCAAAGGACTGGTAGTAGGCGGTAGCCACAAAATAGGACAGCTAAATGATGAAATTCAATATGGCGATCTGAGTGCTGTGCTTATGCAAAACTCCCCTTTTTGGGGGCAATGGATTCGCACCCCGGAGTTAAGCATAGCGCTGCTGGACGAATGGGAAACTAAACTGGAGCAACTCGCCAGAATTACCTCTAATGAAAATGTAACTTCCCTGGCGGGCGTACCTACGTGGACCCTTCTGTTGCTCAAAAGAATACTGGAGATTACCGGCAAAACCACTATTGCAGAAGTATGGCCCAATCTGGAATTATACATAAATGGAGGTGTTTCCTTTGTTCCTTATCGAAGCCAGTTTGAAGCCATCATAGGCAAACCCATAAACTATCTTGAGGTATACAACGCCAGCGAAGGTTTTTTTGCTGCCCAGGACAAACCAAATGAAGATGGTATGCTTTTGTATACAGAACATGCTGTTTTTTATGAGTTTATGCCAGTAGAAGAACATGGAAAAGAAAACCCTAAGACCATTGGACTAGGTGCCGTAAAAACGGATGTAAATTATGCTTTGATAGTAAGTACCACGGGTGGCTTATGGCGTTATCTTATAGGAGACACGATTGCTTTTACTTCTTTAGATCCGTACAAAATAAAAGTAACCGGCCGCTTAAAGCATTATATAAATGCCTTTGGCGAAGAGGTAATTGTAGACAACAGTGATAAAGCTATTGCAGAAGCCTGTGAACAGACCGGTGCCGTAGCAAAAGACTACACGGCCGCTCCTATTCATTTTGCTGCGGGTAAGAATGGAGCCCACGAATGGCTTATAGAATTTGAGAAAGCCCCTGCTGATATGGAGGACTTTGTTCAAAAACTGGATGCCGCCCTGCAGAAGGCCAACAGTGATTATGAGGCCAAACGACATAAAAGCATAGCCCTGCGCTTACCGGTGGTGCATAATGTACCGGCGGGCACTTTCTGCCGATGGCTGGAGAAAAAAGGAAAAGCCGGTGGGCAACACAAAGTACCACGCCTGAGTAATGAGCGGAATTTTGTGGATGAAATATTGGAGATGTTGTAGCTATTTCAAAAACATTATTACTGACACAATAAACATTTATGCGCCCTCTACCCTTTCCTGTAAAAGCCTGGTTTGACTGCTTCATATTACTCATATATGCGGTAGACAAAGAAAAAGCAGAGGCATTACTTCCCTACCCCTTACAGCATGATAGTCATAAGGGAAAAGCTATTATGGCGGCCGCATTTGTAAAAACAAGAAAATTCAGGCCAGCTTTCCTGCCAGGCTTTGTAGGTACATCTTTCTCTATGGTGGGTTACCGGCACATGGCCTCCTTCACAAAAGAAGATGGTAAAAGTATTCGCGGACTCAAGATTATAGAGAGTGCATCCAGTAATGCTTTGATGGCAAAAAGTGGCAACAGAATAACGCAGTATAAATTCACCTACAATCCTTTAGAGATTAAAAAAGAAGCAGATAGAATTATTTTGCAAGGTGATGGCATCAACATTAAAGCAAGAGCCGCCATAGAAAATGCAAAGCTTCCGCCAGGTTCTATTTTTGAAAACTGGCAATATGCCCGCAAATTTGCCGGCCCTTTGTTATACACTTTTGAATTAGAAGCACAAAAAAACAAAGTTGTAGTTACAGAAGGTAGCCGCCATGGATGGACGCCAAAGCCACTAGAGATAGATAAAGCCTCACTAGATTTTTTTGAAAAATCACCCTATGCAGAAATGAATCCTATCCTTAGTGCGGCATACATTGTAGAAAACATTCCTTACCGCTGGGAAAAAGCAGTAAGACATTCTTATACCTAGTACCGATACGGTATCTGTAATAGCCCAATTTTTTGCTACGCAAAATTGTCCTAAACAGATACCAACTAACTTATGAACCATTTGATAATTGCAATAGGCATCACATGAAATTTTATAAACAAATATTCTATTTTAATAAGAGCGCTTTTATCCTCGCAGGAGTACTAGTGTGCATAGGTTTAGCTGTTTTGTTTCTGCTACATCTTTCTACGTTTTGGTTTTGGGCAATTATCATTTTGTTGCTAGGCACGCTGTACTTAACTGGCATATCTCTTTTTGCCAGTTATTATATTTATGACCACTCGCCTTTGTATAGTTTTAGTTGGTTAAGAGCTCATTTACCCAACAGAGCAAAACTGTACAATGTGATTGCCGGCTATGCAGAAAGCGGCAATTTCTTACAAACTGCCTTTCCAGGAAATGACATTACCCACCTCGATTTTTTTGAAGAAAGCATCACAGTTACTTCCTCTATACAAATAGCCAAAGGGCATTCTGAAAATATAAAGACAGACCTTATTTCCTACAAGCACTGGCAACATAAAGGGAAAGCAGACCTTATTATATTTATGCAATCCCTTCACGAACTGCGCACTGCTTCGCAGAAAACCGATTGCCTCCTGCAAGCGAAGCAACACTTGCAGAAAGATGGCAAGATAGTGGTAGCCGAGCACCTCTGCGATTGGAAAAATCTTTTCATTTATGGCCCCGGCGCTTTTCACTTTTTTGGATACAGACATTATAAAAAGGTTTTTGAAAAAGCTAATTTGCAGATAAAGGAATCCTTTACCATAACCCCTTTTGTACGAGTTTTTATTATGACTTTATGATGAATCTGCAATTACATATTCAAATCATTGGGTACATTTTTATTGTGCTGGCATTTACACACCTGGTATTTCCAAAAAAGTTTGCCTGGCGGGAAAACCTCAAACCACTTAGCTTGCTAAACCGGCAGCTTATGTACGTGCATACATTTTTTATTGCCTTATTTGTTTTGCTCAATGGTTTACTATTTATAAGTTGCGCAGACGAACTCCTTAGCGGCAATCGCCTGGCAAAATTTGTAAACGCAGGTTTTTTTATATTTTGGTTCTTACGGTTATTGTTTCAGCATTTTGTATACGCCAGAGCTTTATGGGTTGGGAAACGAGTTGAAACAGGTTGGCATATATTTTTTAGTATGCTGTGGCTGTACATTGTGCTTGTTCTTGGGTTTGTTATCGTCAGCTAGTAATAGTAAGTGTCCCAAATAAATGTATTACAACATTTCTTTAGCAAAAAGTAGATCATAAAGTACAATTGCCTACATTAATATCAATATTTTTGAACGTAATTCTAACTTTTATACCCTTATAACATCATGACAACTTTTACAAAATCCGGAGGATGTCAATTAATATTTACGTGCATCAGCCTACTTCTTTTTGCTTTTACAGCATCTGCACAGCAGCCGGAAAGCCTTTTAGGCGGAGGCGATAAAGATTTCCCGCTAGAGAAAATTTACATCCACACAGACAAACCAAACTACACAAGTGGAGATACTATTTGGTTTAAGGCATTTCTGATGGCAGATGAAAAGCCCTCAATGCTAAGCAGTACAATAGCGGTAATGTTGGTAAATGACTCTGGCCGCAGCATAAGCAAACTACTCCTGCCTGTTACAAATGGAGGAGCAGAGGGCAGCGTAACTGTACCAGGTTTTTTACCAGCAGGGCATTACAGCCTGCAAGCCTATACACAATATATGCGTACCTACGGGAGCGATGTTTATTATGTAAAAGGTTTTGACATTTATAATCTTGCAGATGCATCCACGCCAGCTACCACGATTGCGATACCGCGAATGGAATTTTTTCCCGAGTCTGGCAATCTTATTGCCGGAATAGAGAATACTGTAGCGTATAAAAGCACAGATCAGTTTGGTTTTCCCATGCCTGCTACTGGACACATAAAGGATATTGCCGGGAATACTATAATGACTTTTGCCACGGAGCACGATGGAATGGGCAAAATTATTCTTAACCCAGAAGCCGGTAAGACCTACACGGCAGAAATGCTATACGAGAAAGGCAGTACAGAAAAATTTTTCCTACCTACGGCACTGGCTTCCGGACTGGGTCTGCAGGTAACCGATAATGAAGAAGAGATATACTATTCACTTAATACTACAACGCTTAATAATGATATACAAAAGCCGGCATTTTTACTAGTGCGTCATGCCAATGAAATTATCTACAGAACCACGCTTTCTGTAAAAACAAAATTAATAGGAATCATTCCCCGCAAAGAGCTTCCCAGTGGCGTTTCTCAAATTACTTTTTATAATAAGGAGGGCAAGCCTCTTTGTGAGCGGCTAGTCTTTATAAATAAAGGAGAGTGGCAGTTAATTGCAGACTTAAAAACCATAACACAATCTCTGGTTGCTAAAGGAAAAAATGTATTGCAGCTGCAGCTACAAGATACTACTAAAGGCAGTTTTGTAGCTTCCGTTATAGATGCAGACTATGAGCTGGGTGCTCCTGCAATGGATAATATTGCTGCCGCTTTTCTGCTTTCGCAGGAAATGAAGGGATACGTACATCAGCCGGCACAATACCTGCTAAGTAATAGCGATAGTACACGCTACCAGGCAGACCTCTTAATGATGACAAATGGCTGGCGCAGATACAACTGGACAAATGTAGAAGGTAGCAGACCACCTAGCCCAGAGCTTGAAGCTAGAAAATACATAACTATAGAAGGAGATGTATATGATAAATACAGCGCAAAGCCTATTACAAATACAGCTATTACGGCCATCATAACCAATGGGAAAGAAGTATCAGACATCACTGTAATACCAGTAGACGATAAGGGAAAATTCCGGCTTAAAAATGTAATAGCTTATGACAGCATAAGAATAGAAGTAATAAAGCTGGGCAATAATATTATAAACGCCTCTATGCGTATACTGTCGCCCAATATTTCCAGCGCTTACACTTTACTCCCAAAAAAAATAAGTTATACGCAGGCACTCGCTGTGCTACCACAGCAGCAAAGGCAAATTTTGGCAGACGGGATACGGGTAAATGAGATAACACTGCAAGGAATTTTACTACAAAGTAAAAGGCCCCGCTCGCCACAAGAAATTACTGAAGATAAATACACCAAAGGAACCTTGTTTCGTGGTGATGGAATACGCAAGGTAGATTTTATGAATGAAGCCATTGTTGTACCTCCCGGTAATAGTGTATTACAGTACTTGTCAAACGGGCAGCTTATGGGAGTATCTGAAGTATCGCCGGGCACTTATGTACTAAGGGGAAGTAGAAATTTTACCGGGTATATTCCAATGCAATTTTACTTAAATAATTTTCCAACGGATGTGAGCCAGCTATCCTCCGTCCTCCTTTCTGATGTAGCCATGATGAAATTGTATAGCAGTAACCTGCTCGTGTCTAGTGCTAATGGAGGAATGCTCGCCATCTTCACAAAAGACCATGAGGATTACCAGAAAAAAGGAGGAAGCAGACTTTACCCTTCTCTTACAGTTGAAGGCTACACTCCGATAAAAGAATTTTATAACCCTGATTATGAACAGGCAACTGCAGATCAGAGTAAGCCAGACACCCGCTCTACGTTATACTGGAATCCATCTATTATTACAGATGCACAAAACAGAAAATTCGACATTTCTTTCTTTAAAAACGATAATGCTAAAAAGCTGAAGCTTGTAATAACAGGCTTTAATGAGAATGGGAAGATGCTGTATATGGAGAAGGTAATAGAGTAAGCGGGGAAGATACAAAGCAAAATATAGAAACAGCGGAAGAGCTCGGCGTAACTACTTACATAAGGCAATAAGTAAACTCTGCGTACCGCTTAGCTGTAGCAACTGCGCTTTTTAGAAAAAGGTATAAAGCATAGAAAGTACCAATAAGAATTAACGTAAAAAGCCATAAGCATATCAAAATAGGATACACTTATGGCCATTTAAATAAATTATAAACAAATGCAGTTTTAGAAGTTTTTCTTAGCTACACCATCTTTTATCGCTTCCAAGGCACGGGCTTCACTAAGCATAGTGGTCATTTTATTTCCTTTGCCGTCATTGCCTTGTGCCATGTAGCCTCCGCGGCTAGTCTTGGTAATCACAGCTTCTTCCATAGGCACATTTTTTTCTTTGGTCTTCATGCAGTAAGCGGTCAACATTTTGCTCATATCGTTTTTATTTTGTGGTTAATTAAATAAGTAATCGTTTCTAAGTTTACAAGCTACTAAATTAAATTATAGTGTGCAAATATAGTTTGAAGGGCAATAATAGGATATTTGAAGGAGAATTTTAAAAAAAATACGAGAGCGGTTATCAGAATTTTATGGGAACATAGATAAAAGTTTATTAGTGCATAGTCCTCCTTGTTTTTATTTATTCATAGTAATTGCAGAAAAACAATAAGCAGAAAAAAGCCACTCCGGATATTATTCCGGAGTGGCTGTATTTTTTTACTATTCTATTAAACCCTGTAATTAAGGATTCTGAACTGCATTTGGGTTTGCTTGTAACTCAGAGATTGGAAGCACAAACTGCCATAAATTAGAACCTGCAGCTATATTTAAAGTACCTCCACCAGATGCTGAAACGTAATTTGGAAC
>JBBKWE010000065.1:0-3855 GCA_037968795.1 Ferruginibacter sp. | reverse complement strand
GCCTTATGTAACCTACGAGAATAATTATATAGAAACCCTGTGGTGGATTTTATCAGAGCTGCACAAAAAGGGCTACCTCTACGAAAGCGTGAGTATACAACCCTACTCCCCTGCTGCCGGTACTGGTTTGTCTTCGCACGAACTTAACCAACCTGGCACCTACAAAGATGTAAAAGATACGAGCGCTACGGCTATGTTTAAGGCTGCGGATACTGCTCTTTTTGATAAGTATACAAAGGAACCCGTTTACTATCTCGCCTGGACGACCACACCCTGGACCCTCCCTTCTAACCTTGGACTTACTGTAGGACCAAAGATAGAATACAGCCTGGTGCAGACTTTCAATCCTTATACTGACCTGCCAATATTTGTTGTTATAGCAACGAAGCTTATCGGCAAATACTTTAAGCCAGAAGGGGAAACTGCCGCCATGGTTGCGCCCGAGAGTGCAAAAGAAGCATTGCCCTGGAGACCAGTAGCCACCTTTACTGGTGCAGATCTAGTAGGTTTATCGTACGAACAATTATTACCTACGGCAGCTGCAAGCCTGGAGAACATCAGAGAAATTACTCCCGGCGCAGAACCGTTTAAAATAGTAGAAGGCGACTTCGTAACCACAGAAGATGGTACCGGTATAGTGCATACTTCCCCAGCTTTTGGAGCAGATGATTATAAGGTGGGTAAAAAGAACAATCTGGGTATCCTTACCCTGGTAGATAAAGAAGGGAAATTTGTAGATGGCGTAGGCGAATTTGCCGGTCGTTATGTAAAGAATTACAAGGAAGAGAAGGATTATGTAGATGTGAATGTAGACATCGCTGTAAAACTTAAACTGGAGAACAGAGCATTTAAAGTAGAAAAATACGAGCATAACTATCCGCATTGCTGGCGTACAGACAAGCCTATTATTTACTATCCGCTTGATGCCTGGTTTATAAAAACCACCGCTGTAAAAGAGCGCATGGTGGAACTCAATAAAACCATAAATTGGAAGCCCGCCAGCACCGGTACAGGCCGGTTTGGCAACTGGCTGGATAATATGGTGGACTGGAACCTAAGCCGTAGCCGCTTCTGGGGTACACCCCTTCCCATCTGGAAAACAGAAGATGGCGAAGAGCAATGCTGCATTGGTAGCATAGAAGAACTAAACACCGCTATAAAAGACGCCGCAGAAAAACTGGGCGGAGAAACGAATAAGCATTATTTACATGATGGCATTCTAGATTTACATAAACCTTATGTAGATGACATCATTCTTGTAAGCGAAAAGGGCGAACCTATGAAAAGGGTGCCCGACCTGGTGGATGTATGGTTTGACAGTGGCGCTATGCCTTATGCCCAGTGGCACTACCCTTTTGAGAATAAAGAAACTTTTAAGCAATCCTTTCCGGCAGATTTTATTGCCGAAGGTGTAGATCAAACTAGAGGCTGGTTTTATACTTTACACGCCCTTGGGGTTTTATTGTTTGACTCGGTGGCTTACAAGACGGTTGTAAGCAATGGTCTTGTTTTAGACAAGGACGGCAATAAAATGAGTAAGCGTACGGGCAACGTGGTAGACCCATTTAAGACGATGAATACCTACGGAGCAGATGCTACAAGATGGTATCTCCTTACTAATGCTGCGCCCTGGGACAGCCTCAAATTTAATGAAGAGGGTATAAAAGAAAGCCAGCGCAAATTCTTTGGTACACTATATAATACTTACCAGTTTTTTGCTTTATATGCTAATGTGGATTCCTTCAGTTTCGAAGAAAAGTATATCCCACTAGGAGAACGGCCAGAGCTAGATAGATGGATACTCTCTGCTTTGCACAGCCTTATAAATGTAGTAACAGAAAACCTGGATAATTACGAACCTACACAAGCATACCGTGCGGTGGAAGAATTTACAGACAGCCTCTTAAGCAATTGGTACGTAAGGCAAAGTCGCCGGCGCTTCTGGAAAGGAGAATACGAGGCAGATAAAATATCAGCTTACCAGACCCTGTACGAATGCCTTGAAACAATATCCCAATTGATAGCGCCACTGGCTCCTTTCTTTGCTGACTGGCTATATCAGAATTTAAATAATGTAAGTAAAAGGCAATCGCATGAGAATGTACACCTCAGCTTTTTCCCAAAAGTAGATGAGGCCTACATTAACACTGGGTTGGAAAAACAAATGTTACTTGCTCAAAATACATCGTCACTTATTCTTTCCCTTCGTAAAAAGGTGAATATAAAAGTGAGGCAACCGCTTCAGAAAGTGCTTATTCCGGCGCTTAACGAAGAAATGCGTGGATTCCTAAAAGAGATAGAAGAAACGGTAAAGGCAGAAACTAATATTAAGGAAATTGAAATATTGGAGCCAGACAATGACTTCATTCGCAAGAAAGCAAAAGCTAACTTTAAGACATTGGGTAAAAAGCTGGGCGGAAGAATGAAAGTCGTGGCGGCCATGATTCCTTCTTTTACAGATGAAATGATAGCGGAAACGCAAGAAAAAGGCTATGAACTAGCCATAGAAGAAAAAGGAGGAATGGTTACTATAACTCTAGACCCCGAGGATATAGAGATATATACAGATGAAATTCCGGGGTATGAAATAGCGGTAAATGGAGCTTTAACAGTTGCGTTGGATGTTTCTATTACAGAAGATTTGCTACACGAAGGCATCGCTAGAGAGCTGGTAAACAAGATACAAAACATAAGAAAAGAAAATAATTTTTCAGTGACGGACAGGATAGATGTGCAGCTGGAAAAAATAGAAAATCTCCATGAAGCGATTATTCAATATAAAACTTATATTTGCCGCGAAATTTTAGCAGATTCTCTGGAGTTTGTCACAGAGATTGCGGAAGGAACAAAAGTGGATATCAATGAATATTCACTCATAATCAAGGTTTTAAATAAAACTTATACGAACTAGTATGGCAGTAAAAAAAACGGCTAAAAAGGCAGCTTCAAAAGCAGCCGCCCCTAAGAAAGCAGCCCCTAAGAAAGTTGCGGCCAAGAAAACAGCAAGCAAGAAAACTACACCGGCACCTAAAGTAGCAGCTAAAAAAGCAGCTAAGCCGGCGGCAAAGAAAACTGCACCAGCAAAAAAAGTAGCGCCAGTGAAAAAAGCTGCTGCGAAAAAAGTAGCTCCTGTAAAAAAGCCCGCTCCGGCGAAGAAAAGTGCTCCAGTAAAGAAAGCAGCACCTGCCCCAGTAGCTAAAAAAGCTACCCCGACTCCCAAAGGAAAAGCAACAGCTAAAGCAGCAGCTAAGCCAGCAGCTAAAAAGTCTGTGCCGGCAAAAAAGGCAAAGGATATAAAAATAGTACCGGCCAAACCTGTATCGCTTCCAAAGTTCAGTACAAAAACGTCAAGGACTTATAATCCTGCATTTACTAATTCTGTACTAGATCAGAAGAAGCCAGACAACACTACAAATATTGTAAGGTATAGCGATAGCGATCTTAATGAATTCAGAGAGCTTATCATGCGCAAACTGGATGCTGCAAGCAAAGAGTTGCAATACCTACAAGGTGTTATAACCCGTAAAGATAATATGGGCGGAGAAGACAATGCAGGAAGATATATGACCATGGAAGATGGTAGTCTAAGCATGGAGAGAGAGCAGCTAAGCCAGATGGCCAGCCGCCAGATCACTTTTGTAGATCACCTGAAGAAAGCGCTTATGCGAATAGAAAATAAAACCTACGGCATTTGCAGAGTTACTGGTCAGCTTATAGACAAAGCAAGACTAAAGGCTGTGCCTCATGCTACACTAAGCATAGAAGCTAAGTTAGAGCAGAATAGATAAGGTTAATCATTAATTATTGATGATTAATTATTAATGAAGATGGAAAAGAATTCTCTGTCCCATTTTC
>JBBKWE010000064.1:0-9920 GCA_037968795.1 Ferruginibacter sp. | reverse complement strand
GTTTTATATCATCGTCAAAAACGAAGTCATCTAAATAATAAATTTCCTTTGTAGCGGGATCTTGCACGCTTATATGTACATGAGCGGGCTCATCTCTTCCCGGGTAAGAGCCAGGCATAATAGTATAAATTTTATAGCGGCCGTCTGCTCCTGTTTGTACCCAGCCGCGAAGGTAACCGTGGGTCTGACCGAGCTTATTCGGTGGCATATTTCTTGGCTGCTTATCATCCGTGGCATACCTGCCTGCTGTATTGGTATGGTAATAATACAGAAGAACGTTTTTGGCAGGAGCGCTTCCGTCTTTTTTATAAACTATTCCAGTAAGGAGTATTTTTTCTCTCTGCTCCTGCCAGCCCGCGCTCGTATCTACAGAGGAAATGTTGCTTGGAATATTGTAAAAGAAAGGAGGAGCTTTATCAAAGTCTTCACTAAGGGTTTCTGAAGATTTTTGTGCTTTGCAGGCAGAAAAAATTAGTAGAAAAAGGAAAAGAAAGGACGATATGCGTTGCGAAATAATCATAGATTTTTTCTTTAAAGCTAAAGCGAATATGCACTGCTACCTACACTTTACAGCACTAATCTCCTGAGTGGTGTACATTCTAGGCTTAGCCGAGTAGGTCTTCCCATCTTGAGCGATAGTGGCGACTGCACCGAATCTTTTCGCCCGATTGGAGGAGCGCATCATAGTCGCCATTTTTGCGGGAATGCATTTCTTTTACCATGCTCTTATTGATGATGTGAGAGCGATGTACCCTTATAAATAACGCTGTACTCAGAAGCGACTCTAAGTTTTTAAGGCTTCTGCTATCGGGATATTTTCTATCCTGAGCATACAAAATGCTATAAGGTTTGCTGCTGCTGATATACTCAATGCTTTGCACTTCCAAGATCTTTGTTTTGATGCCCAGTTTTATGGTTATAAATTCTACAGACTCCCTACTTATTTTTTTTGCAGGCAATAACAGCGGATTTAAAAATGGTAAAACAGCGTAAAGAATAATCGTAATATAAAAGTAAGAGGAAAGCGTACTAAAGAAAATATTAGAAAAATAGTGAGAAGGGCTATAGATAAGGACACTCACTCCTACAAAAAAGCAGGTGAAGAGGAAAGTATGTAAAAAGCTGAATAGTACAACCTTGATAATGGCGGCGGCAATTTTACCAGTAAAGTTCGCTATTTGTGAAGTAGGTGTCAACTGTGATCCGATAACAAGCAACAGCGGGAAAAAGCACCAGTACATATTATATAGGAGAGATTCAGATAGATAGAAACCAGTATTCTTTACAACACTAAATATAAAATCCTGCAATATCGTCAAGATTATAACACATGAAGTAGCAAGAATGTGCCACTTGTATTTTACAGCAGACCGCTTAAATGAATCTCCGGGAGAAAATAAAATTGATTGCACCCTTTTTATTTAGGAAGATACAAAAAAATTAGGGTTTGAAATAAGTACATAATGCTTTCTTCTGCAAAAAAATCATTATACTTTTAAGTATCTGAAAACATTGTCCTTCTGTTAAAACTACCCTAATCATAAATTCTCCTTTCATTCGCAATTATAAAAATTTACATTTGTGAGCCTTAGGTTTTAATAGTTGATGTCAATTATGGCTATGAGTGCCAAGCCAAACCTTAGAGAATTAATCGATTGTAGTTTCGCAAGGTTGGAGATTCTACGGAAAACAACAAAAAACAACAAATGAACAACGCAAAGATACTGTGGGTAGATGACGAGATAGACAGCCTGAAATCTCAAATAATGTTTCTGGAGAACAAGGGTTATACCGTAGAAACGAAGACCAATGGGCATGATGCCATTAGCTTTTTGAAAGAAAATATTGTAGACGTTGTGCTTATGGATGAGAGCATGCCCGGCCTTACGGGACTGCAATGCCTGCAGCAAATAAAAGAACATGACAGCAACCTGCCCGTGGTTCTTATTACCAAGAATGAAGCTGAGAATATTATGGATGATGCCATAGGCAGCCAGATAAGCGATTACCTTATAAAGCCTGTAAACCCTAGCCAGGTATTGCTTTCGCTTAAAAAACTGATTGACAACAAAAGACTGGTTGCAGAGAAAACCACATCTGCTTACCAGCAGGAATTCCGCACTTTATTTATGGCGCTCAATGACAATCCTGATTATAATGAGTGGATGGCCCTATACAAAAAACTAGTGTACTGGGAACTGGAAATGAAGAAAAGCGACAGCCCGGAAATGCAGGAAGTTTTTGAAACCCAGAAGCACGAGGCGAATACAGAATTCTTCAAATTTGTGAGTAGAAATTATGCGGATTGGGTATCTGCTAAGTCAGCCGATGCACCCATAATGAGCCATACGCTTTTTCAATATAAAGTACTACCTCATTTACAGGAAGGAGTTCCATTGTTTTTTATTCTTATAGATAACCTGCGGCTAGATCAGTGGAAGGCCATACAACCTATGATGGCAGAAAGTTTTAGGATACATGAAGAAGAAACATTTTACAGCATTTTGCCTACCGCTACGCAGTATGCCCGCAACGCCATTTTTGCCGGTATGCTCCCCATAGACATAGAGAAGAAATTCCCCCACGAGTGGAAGAACGATGATGAGGACGGCGGTAAAAATTTGTATGAAGAAACCTTTTTGAAGGAACAGCTAAATGCAGCTGGAAAACAAAACATTAAGTATAGCTACACAAAAATTACGAATAACCATGATGGTCAAAAACTGGTAGACAATATGCATAATTTTATGCAAAATGACCTCAATGTGATCGTGTACAATTTTGTAGATATGCTTAGCCATGCCCGTACAGAAATGGAAGTGCTTAAAGAACTTGCCAGTGACGAAACGAGCTATCGCAGCATTACCCAAAGCTGGTTTGAGCACAGTCCGCTACACCAGGCATTGAAAAAAATAGCTGATAAAAAGATAAATGTGATCATAGCTACCGACCATGGCAGCACGAGGGTAAAAACTCCTACAAAAGTGATAGGCGACAGAGCGACCACCGCTAACCTCAGGTACAAACATGGCCGCAACCTTAACTATGACGAGAAGGATGTCTTGGCTTTTCGCGATCCTAAAGAAGCCGGACTACCAGTGCCCAATGTGAACAGCAGCTTTATTTTTGCCAAGGGAGATATTTTTCTTTGCTACCCCAATAACTATAACCATTTTGTAAATTATTATAAGAATACCTTCCAACATGGGGGTATAAGCCTGGAGGAAATGATTATACCGGTGATAAGAATGAGTAGTAAATAGGGATACTTCTTTAGATAAAAAATAGAGGAAAGAGAATGGTTTGCAAATCGATGTGTAGGCGCAAGCGTAAGGCGTCTATTTATTATTCATTGTGCAACCGCAAACGTCAGACAGCCCCATCATAGACGGAAAGAAGTGCAGAAAGCACAGAATGTAAATTATATATTCACTTTTAGTCTTAAATTTAGGTCAGACAAAAACTCAATGCTTTGCCTACCCTATCACATATTATTAAGGATACACTAAGTCTCTTTTACCCCCACTATTGCCTGGCTTGCCATAGCTCTGCCATAAGCAGAGAAGCTATGCTTTGCCCCGCCTGCATTTCTGCGCTCCCTACCACAAGTTACCAGCACCTGGAGGGCAACGAAGTAGAAAAAATGTTTTGGGGAAGAGTGCAGGTAGATGCAGCTTTCGCTGCATATTATTTTGCAAAAGGCAGTAAACTGCAAACTATTCTGCATGAACTAAAATACAGGCGCAATAAAAACATAGGCTATTACATAGGTGAGCTTCTAGGGAGAATGATGGCTGATGCGCCACGGTATCAGAATATAGACCTGCTGGTTCCTCTGCCGTTGTTCCCCAAAAAGGAATTCAAGAGAGGTTACAATCAGGCAGAGATTCTTTGCCAGGGCATACGTAAATCTCTGCATAAAAAAGTGCTGAGTGGTGTGGTAGTGAGAAACAGAAGCACAGAAACCCAAACCAAAAAACACCGCGGCGAACGCTGGACCAATGTAGACGGCAGCTTTTCTGTAAAAAATCCTGAAGCTATTACAGGAAAGCATATTCTCCTGGTAGATGATGTGATTACTACGGGTGCCACTATGGAAGCTTGCATACAGGCCATCTTATCTGTGCCGGGTACAAAGGTGAGTGTGGCTGCAGTAGCAGTGGCGAGTAGTTAGGCAGAAAACTTTAAATAAATATTTTAGCTATTATCTTGATAATAAACTATTTAGAGCTTTGATAATTATTAATTAATAATTATTACTTATAAACCCGACTGATTAGGATTCCCCGTTCGTCTAAGCTATTATACAAACATAGTTTTATGAAGCAAGTTTCCTTTTTATTGGTATTAATTTTATTGACTAGCCAGTTTGCCTTTGCGCAAAATACCGGTGTAGTAGGTTCTGTAGCCGATGGCTCAGACAATAGTCGTGTTGCAGGTGCTACTGTACAAATTCTGCTGGCTGCAGACAGTTCAATTGTGAAAACCACTGTTACTAACGAGAAGGGCGTTTTCCTTTTTAGTTATATACCCGCAGGCGATTATATATTGACTATCAATACCACAGATTATGACCAGAGAGTAAGACCTCTGGAAATAAAAGAAGCACTTGTACGTATCGACGAAATAAAACTTACCCGCAAGAGTAAAGATCTTTCTGAAGTAGTAATAGTAGCTAGAGCTCCAGCCGCTTCTCAAAAAGGAGATACTACCCAGTTTAGCGCCAGTGCTTTTAAAGTTAATCCTGATGCAACGATTGAGGATCTTATTAAGAAAATGCCCGGTATCATAGTAGATAAGCAAACCGGCAAAGTAACTGCCCAGGGCGAAGAAGTAAAAAAGGTAACGATAGATGGTAAGGACTTCTTTGGCGAAGATGCTTCTGCTGCCTTGCGGAACTTACCGAGTGATGCGGTAGATAAGATTCAAGTGTATGACCGTCTTAGTGACAAAGCACAGCTTACTGGTTTTGATGATGGGAATAGTGTTAAAGCAATAAATGTTGTAACGAAAGTCGCTTACCGCACTGGTCAGTTCGGTCGTGTATTTGCCGGCTACGGCACAGATGACAGATACAGTGCTGGCGGTAATGCAAGTTTTTTCAAAGACAGCAGACGCTTATCTTTCGTGGGAAATTTCAATAATATTAATCAACAGAATTTTGGTGCTCAGGATCTGCTGGGTGTAAGCAGCCAGAATAGCAGTGGCCGGGGCAGAGGACGTGGCGGTTACGGGCAAGGAGACAACTTTAGTATAGGTGCCACTAATGGTATTACTCGTACTAATGCTATCGGCGTGAACTTTAGCAATGTGTATGATAAAAAACTCACAGTAACGGGAAGCTATCTTTTCAATGATGGCGTTACAACAAATGATAACATTACTAATACCCAAACTTTTGCCAATGCAAATTCCAGGGTTAACAAAAATCAATTTAGTGATCAGACAAGTAATTCTGGTACTGACAATAGTAACCATAGAATAAACTTACGGGCGGAATATAAAATAGATAAGAAAAATACGTTGACTTTTATTCCGAGTTTAAATTTTCAGAAAAACAACTATGTATCAGCAACAGATTTAAAAACTTATTACGCTGCAAATGATTCGCTTAATACCTACAACGGTATTTACAACAGCGATAGAAATGGATATAACCTGAGAAATAATTTACAGTTCTCTCACGCCTTTGACAAAAAAGGTCGCTCTATTTCTTTTGATTTGCAAACGACCTTTGACAAAAATGACGGCGAATCAATTACAAACGGCACGTATAGATTTTTTGACAGTACAGGCATTAATTTTACAGATAGTACACAGAATCAGTTTGCAGACAATACCAGCAATGGTAGAGAATACGAACTAGATATAAACTACACCGAACCTTTGGGAAAAAAAGGCCAATTAGAATTTAAGTACTCTCCTTCTATAGCCAAGAGTGAGGCGAACCAGCAAGTTTCTGATTTTGATGGCATCAAATATTCAAATTTGAACACGCAGCTTAGCAATAAATTTGAAAATACGACTACAAAGCAAGGTGGAGAAGTAAGTTATCGTTTTGTACAAAATAAGGATAAGAGCTTTGGTTTTGGCGCGAAGTATGAAAACACATTATTAGAAAGTGATAGGGTTTTTCCTACAGCAACCAACGTAAGCCAACGATTTAATAATATTTTACCCAATGCGTTTGTACGCTATAAATTAGGCAAGTATGATAACTTAAGAGTTTTCTATCGTGCATTTACCAGAACCCCTACTGTTACGCAGTTGCAAGACGTAGTAAATGTAAGTAACCCTCTTAGAGTAAGTGCTGGTAACCCGCAGCTGCAACAAAGTACTGGGACTTATCTCGGTAGCCGTTATACATACACTAACACTAAGAACAATAATAGTTTTTACGGCTTCGTGTTCTTGCAGCTTAGCGACAATTATGTAAGTAATGCAATTTACACTGTAAGAGCAGATTCTGTAATACAGCAAGGGATCGTGCTTAAAAGTGGGTCGCAGCTTACGAAGCCAGTAAACCTTGATGGCTACCGAAATTTTAGATCATCATTTACTTACAGTATGCCTATAAAAGCAATTAAGACAAATGTGAATCTTACTGCTGGTTATACGCAAGCAGCCTTCCCGGGGCTTATAAATAATGTTGCAACTAAAACAAAAAATGACACTTACAGTGGTGGTGCAGTGTTAGCCAGTAACATTAGCCAATACATAGACTTTAATATAAACTACAACTTAGATTATAATGAAGCGAATACAACAGGTGGTGCAGAAAATAGTACAAAATATACCAGTCAGAGAGTAGGTGCATCGCTAAATCTATTAAATAAGAAAGGCTGGTTTATACAAAATGATGTTTCTAATCAGTCATATACTGGCTTGAGCGAAGGCCTTAATCAAAGCTATACTTTATGGAATGCCGCTATTGGTAAGAAATTCCTTAAAAACCAGGCTGGTGAATTAAAACTTTCTGTGTTTGATATGCTTAATCAAAATCAAAGTATAAATCGTTCTGTGTCGGAGTTTGAGATTACAGATACAAGAAACACAGTATTGCAGCAATACTTTATGCTCACATTTACTTACAGCCTTAAGAGTTTTGGTAAGATTGGGCAATCAGTTGGAGGAGAACAGGGACAAGGTGGCGGAAGGCCAGGTGGCGGTGGTAGACATTAATCGTCATCTGCATCTAGAGAAATAGTATCTTTCTTTTTTGTAACACAAGTAGATGCAGTGAGCGACGATAGAACTAATATATTAGAGAAAGATAAACCTTATACTCTCGAAGAGATTGTAGCGGAATATAAGGACATGGTCTACAACACGGCTCTGAGTATTTTACAGCATGTAGAAGCTGCTGAAGACGTTGCTCAGGATGTTTTTATAAAGCTATATGAAAAGCTGGATGAGTTTAGAGAAGATTCTTCGCTTAAGACTTATATCTATCGCATCACAGCAAATACAGCAATAGATGCGTTAAGAAAAGAGAAAAGAAGAAAAAAAGTTTATTGGTGGAGTGGTGACGCGGAAGATAAAGAGGAGACAGCACACTTTGACCACCCAGGGATCTTGCTAGATAAAAAAGAAGATGCCCGCCATTTATTTGAGGCCATAAAGTCACTACCTGAGCAGCAAAAGCTTGCTTACGTACTGCAAAAGATAGAAGGGCAAACTGTGGCGGAGATAGCAATGATTATGAATAATAAACCCACAGCGGTAGAATCACTGCTTGCAAGAGCTAAAAACAACTTGAAAAAAACACTCACAGATATAATCGAAAAATAAAGATTATGAACAGGATAGAAGAAATACTCAATAGTACAGATGGAATGCAGAGAGCAGAAGCCAATCCATATCTCTACACAAGGATAAAGGCCAATATGGCGAACAGCCCTTCTGCGACTAGCTGGGAATTGGTTGCCCGTTTTCTTACTCGCCCGGCTGTAGCAATCATTACAGTCTTTATGTTTTTGGCTGTAAATGTTTCAGTTATTGTAAAAGAACGGGAAGATAAAGCAATGGCAGTACAGCAATTTCTGCAGCAGAGTAGTAGTACAGAATCAGATTTTGCAATACAGGTACAAAGCAATTTTTCTGCTGACTTATCCTCAGAATGAGGAAAATAAACTTTTAAATTTTTTCTGTATTGCACAAATAATTGTAAAAAAGAATGAAGAATAATAAGACGAAAATATTAATAGTACTGCTGGCCATTATGATAATAGTAAATGCTGTTTTGCTTTACTTTTTATATGCAGAGCCAGAGCGTGATAATAAAGAAAATAAACGCAGTGCACTGGGCGTAATGTTACAAGATGAAATAAAATTTTCCCCGGCTCAGATGGTGGAGTATGATACAATTAAGTCGAAGCACAGACAAGACTCTCGCTCTATTATGCAAGGAATGAGAGATGAAAAAAAGCAAATGCTACAAAATCTTGCCGCAGCTAACTTTAGCGATAGTGCCATAAAAGCTACGGCCATCATTTCTGCACAAAACCAGGCAAGGATGGAAGAAACCATGCTTACAAATCTTAAGAAAATAAGGTCAATATGCACGGCAGAGCAGCTGCAACAATTTGATACAAGTTTCTATAAGGCAATGAGTAAGAAGAGAGGGCGGGATTAGCAGGCTGACAGAAGAGATTTTTAGGCTAACTCCCGATGTAAAAAGCTTCTCTTCTGCAAGGAGATTGCCTGCTGATCTGGATGGGAAGAAAGAATTTCAGGAATATTTGTTGAAAAAATACGAGTAAAAATATTTTAGATTTACTTTTTAACTTTGGACTTTAAAATCATACTATCTCCTCCAAAACCTTCCTCACCCTCTCCTCCATAACATCATACCCCGTATACCCCTGCGCCACCAGATAAAATTTAGAATCACTACTCTGTATAAAAACCGTAGGATAACCTGTTACTTGTAGCTGTTTGCACAAGGCAAATTCATATTGCGCTACCTCTTTATATTTTTCACTTTTTAGTTTTGTGTAAAAGTCTTCTGCGTCCAGTTTATATTTTTCCAGTAAATGTCGATAAGCCTCATCGTCAGTAAGGTCGCGGCCTTCATAGTGCAAAGCATATTGCAGATCAGTGGCAAATGCGAGGGCGCTTTCTGCTTGGACTTCTTTTACAATTCCTAAAGCTGTGGCAGGTTTAAGAGAGTGAGGATACCAGTCGCTCTCCTCCGGATTATTGATGTGCCAGAGATAATCCTGCCCAAACTCTATTCCCGTGAGTTCTTCTACCCGCTTGTAAGCCTCAGCAATGTAAGAGGCGGTTGCAGAAATATGTACTGGCTCTTCGGGCAATACCATTCCTCCGCTGAGCACTTCTACAAAAAGTTCATTTTTAAATTTTTCGGCAAGTTTTTTAATAACAGGGCTAAAGCCGTAGCACCAGCCGCAGTAGGCATCGTAGCAGTAAATGAGTGTGTTCATGAAACAAAGGTAAGGCAGCGGTATTTATGAAAATTAAATCTAGCGAAGGCGAGCCTCTATTTGCGGGGCTTAGAAAAGCACAGAGAATAGGCTGCAGACAAGTGACGACTAGTCCTCCAAGCAGGACTCGCATATAAAACATAAAACAATTTTCCCATTTACCCACCTCCTTTATCTCAAAGCAAATATATTTGCCGCAGACAAAACGAACAGATGTACGACGATATTACAGAAACATTTCTTGAACCCATTTCTCTTGATGCTATAAGCGATGACGAAGGCTACACGCAAGGGCAGATTGGAAAACACATACTGCTGCACGATATTATGATGCCCAATATAGAAGCGGCAGATATTGTATTTGTAGGCATTACAGAGTGCCGGGGCAATGGTAGCTTGCAGCAGCACGATGCATCTGCCATTCACATAAGAAAAGAGCTGTATAAAATGTATTACTGGCATACAGATATTGTA
>JBBKWE010000063.1:0-29211 GCA_037968795.1 Ferruginibacter sp. | reverse complement strand
CAAGTTGCAGTTTTACTTACCGGATCGGCAGTAATAGAAGTAGGGATACATGGTGCAATATTTACAGTATAATCTTCTACCTGACCATAAGTGGAATTACCACATGGTGTAGAATTTGGCCCAAGACTGCTGTCATGCATTCTTACTCGCATCCTTGTGTTGCCAAGCATTGCAGAAGAAGGGATAGTAACAGTGCCTGTATGCGGACCTACTCCGGTAGGAGATTGATAAACTAATTCCCCTGGATCAGAGAAATTACCATTTTGGTTAAAGTCTATCCAAATAAATACCTGGTCTGCAGAAAAGGCTCCAGAAATAGTAACTCTAGCCTGGTAGGAACCAGACTGTATTACTCTTGCAGTATCAGTAAGGAAGTTTTCATAACCGGCAGTACTGGTAGAACTTCTATTTACGTTAGCAAAGGTCACGTTACTAATCTTCTCAAATGAAGTGCTGGTAGCTCCTGCATCACAATAGCACTGGGAAGGAGGTCTTACTGTTACCTGCACTGGCGTAGATGTACCGGTGTTGCCACTACATGTAACTTGTGCCCGATAAAAAGTTGCAGTTGATATGCTCGCAACGCTGTAAGTAGGTCCTGTCGCACCAGTAATGTTAGTATAAGGACCACCTACTACTGCAGATGATTGCCATTGATAGGTTACCCCAGACCCCGCTGTTGAGTTTTGAAGACTGAGATTGAATCCTATACCAGGACAAACAGACGAACTGCTAGTAATAGTATTACCTGGAGCGGGTGTACCAGTACAAGGAGCAGAAGCACAAATTGGAAAATCAACAGTAACTGTGAAGTTAGAAGCAGTTCCTGATGCTCCAGAAGATGCATTAGCAGACCACACTACGATTACGATAGTTTGACCCGAGTTAATTGTTTTCAGCAATGTAAGAGGAACTGCTGGAGTACCAGTAGATACACCAGGGTGTGCTATGCTATTTAGTGGTAAATTATTTGGGTCAAAACTGCCATTCCACAAACCAAATGCAATATTGGCGTTGGTAACGTCTGTAGTGGTTAAATTGAAAGTACCACATTGAGTAAGACCAGTTGTGTTTGTGTATGTAAATGTCTGATACAAATAACCAGCTGTTCCGAAGGGTGCAGCGGGAGTATAAGCCACTGTACAGTTACCTGCTTCTGCACCACCTCTGTTCAATCTGGCTGGCATTGTAGTTCCACCAGGTAGTAAAGCGCCAGTGAAAGTAGCGCAAATAGCATTAGTTCCGGGCTGGTCTACTGGATTAAGTTTTGTAGTAATACCTACATCATTTGTACTAGAAGCGGAAATACTTTTTCCGCTTATTGCAGCTTCTTTTGCCGATATCCGCTGCTGATCAAGTTGTTTCATTTTTGCGCCTTTTTCTGCCGGAGTACTTGATTTCTCCTGGGCAAAGCTAAACTGGTGAGTGAGGAAGAAAAGCATAGCAAATGCTATTGCGATCTTACCAAAACTCCCAAATTTCGTTTGGATAAATTTCTGTTGCATAATTTTTTTTTGGTGAAGTAATAAAATGTGATCCTATAAAAAAGAAGCGCACAAGATTACTGGTGTCAAAAAAATTAGTTTATAAAACTTTTTTAAAGATTTATCTTAATTTTCTGTAAGGCTGCCAGTAAGTCAAAATCGAAGATTAAAATTAATCCTCAATTCATTGCACGTTGCTCTTTTTGATAAGAGATTGCCAAATATACAATTTATATTCTCGTTAACATATTTACTCGAGCTTACTTTTTTTCCACTTATCCCCATATTTTGCATTTTCGGAAATAAAATTCTGATTTAATAATAAAATCCCCATTTTTGACCCGTGAAGGAAATGTTATACAAGATAAAAAACTCCGGCCTCATACGTGGCATTATATATTGTATTGTAGGGGTCTTTACTTATCCTGGCTTATGTATCGTGAATAAGTTAGAGATAGAGGGAATGGAGAAGTTGAAAAAATTGCCGAAAAGAAATGTTCTTTTTGTAAGTAACCACCAAACCTATTTTGCAGATGTAATCACCTTCATTCATATTTTTTGTGCGGTAAAGTGGGGCAAAGAAAAAGAACTTGGAATTCCTTACTACTTACTATGGCCACGCACAAGTATACGATTTGTGGCGGCAGAAGAAACGATGAAGAGTAATTGGCTCACAAAACTATTTACTCTTGGCGGTGCTATCACTGTAAAAAGAACCTGGCGATCAGAAGGTACGGAAGTGCGCAGGAATATTAATCCACGGGATACCCGAAATATCACTAAAGCACTCACAGAGAATTGGGTAATTACTTTTCCGCAAGGAACAACAAAGCCATTTGCACCCGGTAGAAAAGGCACTGCTTTTATAATAAAGCAAACAAGACCCGTTGTGGTACCTGTTGTAATAACGGGCTATTGGAGAGCTTTTAATAAAAAAGGCTTGGTTTTTAAAAAGAAGGGCTCCAAACTCTCGGTGCGATTTAAGGACCCGCTTACCATAGATTATGAGGACTCGCTCGAAGATATTTTGGCACAAGTGATGGACAGTATAGAACAGAGCAAATCTTTTATGAAAAAAAGAAAAGCGCATTTGCTGTCTGAGGTAGATAAGTAGAAGATGTAGTACTTAGTATTAGCTACTTAGTACTTAGATAGAACAATCGATTACAACCAGCAGTTTAAATACTTCTTGTCTAAATACTAATTACTCCAAGTCTAAGTAATTAATACTGCCAGTCTAACTACTCACTCCTCCAAGTCTAAATTCTTCCCTTCCCGCCTTATCTTACAAACAACGCCCTCAGCTCATCAGCATCTTCCGGCTTCATTTTTCCGCCAAGTATAAGACGCAATTGTCTTCTCCTAAGCGCCCCGTCAAAAAGCTTTTTTTCTGTTTCTGTTTTAGGTATCAGTTTGTTTACTGGTCTTGGTTTTCCATTAGGGTCCAGCGCTACAAAAGTATAATAAGCTTCATTGCTCTTATATTTATATTGCTGAATTACGTCTTCGCCATATACAACCATGTGTACTTCCATGCTACTGGTAAATGCTCTCGTGACGGTAGCTTTTATATGTACAACATTACCTAACTTAATAGGGGTTTCAAAACTAATGTTATCTACAGAGGCTGTTACTACTGGTGCTGCACAATGCTTCATGGCACTCAGTGCCGCTGCTATATCCATCCAATACATAAGCCTGCCGCCCATAAGGTTTCCAAATGTGTTTGTATCATTAGGCAAAACTAACTCCGTCATCACAACCTCTGACTCACTTGCTTTCTTATCCATAGAAATTTTTTGCAAATATAGAGGGTTAATAATTTGGAGAAATGAAGAAGTGGCCTAATCTGCCTTTTTATAAAATTACTCTCTACATTTGCAACCTTATCTGCCGCTTTGGTGGATGTAGTAAAATGCTTTTGCTAATATGACTGAGAGAAATATCCCAGCTGGTAAAGAAGGGACCACGGAAAACCTGTCCTTCGAAAATACTGAATATGCCTTTGCCTATAAAGGAAAGAAAGACCTCAAGCTTGCCAAATTTCTTTTTAAAACAATGGCTAGCCAGTTTATACTCAACCTCGGACTCAAACTTATGCCTGGTGCTATAAAATACAAGCTTCCCTTTGCAAGATCTATTATGAAGCGAACCATCTTCAAGCAATTTGTAGGGGGAGAAACTCTGCAGGAAACCGCTGCGGTGGCAGAGAAACTGGGGAAATACAATGTACAGGTAATCTTAGATTATGGCGTAGAAGGTGGAGAAGACAGTGAGGAAGAATACGACAAATCCATGCAGGAATTTATTAAGGTTATAGAATATGCATCTTCACAGTCTAATGTTCCTTTGATGAGCATAAAAGTAACTGGCATAACCCGCTTTGGATTATTAGAGAAAATAGATACCCTTATGCACGCCGGAAGCGGCACGCTTATGACAAGGTACGGCCAGGCACTGGAACAGCTGAAAGAAAGTGAAAAAAAAGAATGGAAAAATGCTGAACGCCGTGTGCTGGAGATTTGCAAAATAGCAATGGAAATGAAAGTAGGCGTACTGGTTGATGCAGAAGAAACCTGGATACAAGACGCAGTAGATGCTCTTACCATGCTTATGATGGATGCTAATAATAAAAAAGAGGTAAGTGTTTATAATACGATTCAATTATACAGACACGATAGATTGAAATTTCTGAAAGACTGTTACGAAGCTGCCGAACAACGTGGCTTTATACTGGGAGCAAAGCTGGTACGTGGTGCCTACATGGAAAAAGAAAGACTACGGGCAGAAGAGAAAGGATACCCTTCGCCCATACAACCCACCAAAGAAGCCACAGACAGAGACTACGATGACGCTATTCGTTTTTGCATGCAAAGGCTGGATAAAATTGCACTTATTGTAGCCTCGCACAATGAGGATAGCAATAAGCTTGCGGCTAAGTTATTGGCAGAAAAAAGCGTGTCCAATAATTACCTGCGAGTACATTTTTCACAACTCTACGGTATGAGTGACAATATTACGTTCAACCTGGCAAAGCATGGATACAATGTGAGTAAGTATTTGCCTTTTGGTCCTATTGAGGATGTGATTCCTTACCTTATGCGCAGAGCGCAGGAAAATAGTTCTGTAGAAGGACAGACCAGCAGAGAACTTGGGCTAATAGAAAAAGAAATAAAAAGGCGCAGAAACGCCACATAGAGATATTTATATATGTTTGTATCTAAAATAATTTTAACCTCATAACAAAATCAACAACTAATGGCAACAATTTCAGAAAGAGATACAATAACTCGAGATGATTATGAAATGAAAAGACTTCCTACAGGATTGAATGTACTTACCATTCTTACATTTATTGGTTCGGCAATTCAAATAATAGGAGCTGTATTTGGATTCGCTACTTCTAAGTCTAATTTTGACAAAAAGGACGAAGTACTTGCGCAGCTTAATAACCCCGATATGCCTGGTTTCGCAAAAAAAATGATGGGAGACCCTGATCAATATTTACAGATGATCACTAAGTCTTATGAGAATAGGATTCCGCTGCTTATCATTACTCTTGTTGCTGCAGCATTATGCGTATATGGAGCTATACAAATGCGCCAATTAAAAAAGCAGGGATTCCCAATTTATGTTGTGGGCGAATTACTTCCGCTTCTTTCTACCGCTATATTCCTAGGTACATTTATGTTCTCAGGTGTAAGTATGATGATAGGAATTGCAATTGCCCTGCTGTTTATAATCATGTACGCAGTTAACCGGAAGCATCTTATTTACTAGCATTCCTGGTCCGCATAGATTTGTAAATCTTTATTGCGCTCAAAAGAATAATTATAAAACAGGCAAGTCCTATAATCCCCCATAGGGCACTAAGGGCTTGCTTCACAGAAACGAGCATTACAATAGCCACCAGTAAAATGGTGGCTATTTCGTTCCATACCCTTAGCTGATTACTGCTGTATAAAAAATAACCACTTATTTGCTTCTTGTAGAGAAACTGTATCGTGAAATGATAAAAATATAAGGCACATACAAATAATATTTTGACTGCTAGCCACTGCGGAATGCTACCGTACAAGTAAGCCATCCAACCACCAAAAATAATCGTGAGAATAGCCGATGGCCAGATAATGCCATACCACAAGCGCTTCATCATTATACTTAGCTGATCCTGTATAATACCTTTTTCTATTTCGGGTTTATCACAGGCTTCTCTATAATAAATGAGTAGCCTTGGCATGTAGAACAATCCGGCAAACCAGGTAACGATAAAAATAATGTGAATGGCCTTTACGTATAAATACATGCGCTAAGTTCTAATAAAAATTAATCCTCAATCTTGCTTATCAGCTCTGCCTTCAGTTTGGGTGTAGCTCCCGTGAGATGTACCAAAGCATCTACCCAGCTATCCTGTGTATTAAGACAAGGAATCATTTCATAGTTTTCTCCTCCTGCTTCCTCAAAATCTTCTTTGCCTCTTTCCGCTATTTCCTCCAGCGTTTCCAGGCAATCACTTACAAATGCCGGGCATATTACAAGTAGGTTTTTTATCCCTTCCGCAGGCATTGCCTTTAATCGCACATCTGTAAAAGGTTGTAGCCAGCCTTTCCCCAATCTGCTTTGAAAACTTATGCTGAATTTTTCTTTTGGTATACCCAGTTTTTCTGTTACTAATCTCGTCGTTTCAAAACATTGATGCCTGTAACAGGTTTTGTGCGCTTCGCTCGCCACGCTGCAGCAGTCTGCACTTTGCAGGCAATGGTTTCCGGTGGTATCACTTTTCTTTATATGCCTGCCCGGTACCCCATGATAGCTAAATAGCAAATGGTCAAAAGGTTTGTCCACATAAGGCTTCATACTTTCTGCCAATGCATCTATGTACAATGTATGGTTATAACAAGGAGGGACGATGGTAAGCGCAAAAGGGAAACCCCCTTTCTTATGTGTTTCTTGTACTGATACTACTGCAGTTTCATAACTGCTCATAGCATAATGAGGGTAAAGAGGCACAGCAACAACTTCTTCTAATAAAGGAAAATCTTTGTGTAGAGAAGACAATGCTGCGTCCGCAGATGGATTTCCATACCGCATAGCTATTACAACCGGCTCGTGCACTTTTGCTCCTAATTTTTTTCCTAGTTTTTCTGTAAATACCACTAATGGTGAACCTTCTTTTGTCCAGATCGTTTTGTACGCTTCTGCGCTCTTTGGTGCCCGTAGCGGCGTTATTATTCCTTTTACCAAAAGCAATCTTGCCAGGTAGCTTTTATCGATTACCCGCTCGTCCATTAAAAACTCATTAAGGTACCTTCTTACATCTTTTACTTCTGTACTATCTGGCGAGCCCAGATTCATAAGCATGATTGCTTTTTTAATCATTGTTTTCTATCCCTTTATGGTTTGTGCAAATGTACTTGGCCTTAGAAACAAATGATAGTGCCTAAAAGTTTTATGCGAGATATGACAGTACAATGACACTCATATTTTTAATATAAACCGCTTGCAAGTAGATTTGCACAAATAGGAAAAATCTTTCCTGTTCATCAAAAGATATGGCTGCTTTTTTTCAAAATTTCTTATCATCTTTTTTCCTTGTAGGGATAAACTATAAGAAAAGTGATGTATGTGCAAGAGGAAGGTTTTCCATCGATAAAATTACTTGTGAAGGCATTCTGCAAGCTGAAAAACTGAGAGATCCTAATGCCTCCCTATTTATAGTAAGTACCTGCAACAGAACAGAAATATATGGTACGGCAGTATCTGCAGATTCTATTCAAAGATTACTCTGCGACGCTACTGATGGCAAGCTAGAAGAACTGATAAGCACAGGATATGTAAAGTGTGGCACAGATGCAATTAACCATCTCTTTGACGTAGCATCTGGTCTTGACAGCCAGATACTGGGCGATTATGAAATAATAGGCCAGATTAGGCAAGCGGTGAAGCAAAGTAAGGAGCGTGGTTGTATAAATGCTGTAATGGAAAGACTGCTGAATGAAGTCTTTGCCGCTGCAAAAAATATAAGAACGAATACCACTTTTAGCGGAGGTAGTACTTCTGTATCTTATGCTGCTGTGCAGTTTTTACAAAAGCAAACCAGCGGAAGTCCTCTCAAAAACTGCCTCGTAATAGGCGCAGGAAAACTGGGCAGTATTACTTGCAAAAATATTTTATCCTATTTGCCTGGGATGGCACTTACTGTAATAAACAGAACAGAGGATAAAGCAAGAGAGCTTGCTGCCAGTGAAGGAATAGTTGCAGAGTCCATGGCTAACTTATCAGACGCGATAGAGCAAGCTGATGTAGTGATTACGGCTACTTTTAGCGATAGCTATATCATTGAAAAAAAGAATATACATCCATTAAAGCATCCTAAGTTTTTCATAGACCTCAGTGTTCCATGTAATGTAAAAGAAGACGTAAAAGAACTGGCAGGTGTTACGCTGATAAATGTAGATGAGCTAAGCAAAATAAGTGATACCACGCTTGCCATACGAAAGGGGCAGGTACCTGCTGTGAAAACAATTATACATTCGCACAAGGAATCTTTTCATACCTGGCTTGCAGACCGCAAACATGCGCCGGTCTTACATGCTGCGAAATACAAATTGCAGGAAATTGCTAATAAACAGGATGCGGATTCCGATAAGAAAAGTAATAAAGAAATTCAGAAAGCACTTAATGGTCTGGCGGTAAGGATGAAAGCCAGCAATGAAAAAGGATGCCATTATCTTACTACTTTACACGAGTATTTACAGTCTTCAAAAAATTAAAATCGATTTTAATATTTTGCCAATTAATCTTCCTTTTCGCATAGGTACAAGAGATAGCGAACTCGCCATCTGGCAGGCTACTGCAGTGCAAAGTCAACTGGCCGTAACAGGGCAGCCCGCAGAATTAGTTTTTATAAAAAGTGAAGGAGATATTGATCTTGCCACGCCGCTATATGATATGGGAGTAGAAGGTATTTTTACAAAAAGTCTAGACATAGCACTTCTTAGCGGTACAATAGATATAGCCGTTCATTCTATGAAAGACGTGCCTACCACACTGGCAAGAGGTCTGGTGCAAGCAGCCGTTTTGCCCAGAGGCAATTATTTGGATGTACTCATTCCGCCAGCTTCAATTCCTTTGGAAGAAAATTCCTGGATAGCAGATCCTGTTAGAAAAGAAACAGGAGTAATTGCTACCAGTAGTATGCGCAGAAGAGCACAATGGTTGCATAGGTATCCGCAAGATGTAGTAGAGAATTTAAGAGGAAATGTAAATACCCGCCTGGCAAAAGTGGAGAGTAGTAAATGGAATGCTGCCATCTTTGCCGCAGCAGGGTTAGAAAGATTAGATAAATATCCTACTAATGCTATTGTGCTGGACTGGATGCTGCCAGCACCGGCGCAGGGAGCAGTAGTTATATTGTGCAGGGAAAAAGATGAAAAAGTTATTAGGGCTTGCAAAACACTTAATGACAAAGACACTGATCGCTGCACAGCAATAGAAAAGAGTTTTTTAAAAGCGCTCAATGGGGGCTGCACGACACCTGTAGGAATTCTGGCGCAGATACAAGGTGATATGGTTGTTGCAAGTGGCAGCATTCATTCGGCAGACGGGCAAAAGAAAGTAGGGCTACAAAAGATTATGCCGATAAGCGATTGCTCAGATATGGGAAGGTTGATGGCAGTAGAACTTCTGCAAAATGGAGGTGCAGAAATATTAAAAGAATTTGAAGATGCAAGAAGAGTTAAAAATACTTAGCACGAGGGAAGTAGACGAAAAAATAATTGAATACTGTGCCGCAAACGAGGTGCAGTTACACGCTTTTAACTTTATAGACACCGCACCTATTCTTGATGTGGAAACTCAACAGGAAATAGAAGTGGCACTACAACTAAATGCCGTTGTCGTTTTCACCAGTATGAATGCAGTAGAAGCGGTTGCGACATTCCTGGACGAAGATGAATTACCCTTCTGGAAAATATATTGCATTGGTCATACTACCCGGCAACTTGTAGAGCATTATTTTGGCAAAGATAAGATTACAGGAACAGCAGCCAATGCAATGGAATTAGCGGCAAAAATCATTGAGCAGGAAGATGCTATGCAGGATGTGGTTTTCTTTACCGGTACAAAGAGAAGAGATGATTTGCCCAACGCATTGAGCAATCATAGCTATAATTTGCAGGAAATATTTGTTTATGAAACCCTCACTATAGCTCGTAAGGTAGAGGAAACCTACCACGGGATCATATTTTTTAGCCCCAGTGCTGTGAAGAGTTATTTTATAAATAATAAAGCTCATTACGAAACCATATTTTTTGCCATTGGAAATACTACAGAAGCAGAATTGCAGAACTATACAGAGAATAAAATTGTTGTAGCAGATGCTTCAGGAAAACAAAATCTGATAGAGCAGGCGGTAGATTATTTTAAGAAATAAAGAAGAAAATGAAGATAGAAAATGACCTTATACTCAGGGTGCTAAGAGGAGAAGAAACAGAACGTGTACCGGTATGGATGATGCGGCAGGCAGGAAGATACTTACCCGAGTACATGAAATTGAGAGATAAGTATGATTTCTTTACCCGTGTACAAACCCCCGAGCTCGTAACAGAAATAACCTTACAACCTATTGATATTGTAGGCGTAGATGCTGCGATTCTTTTTAGCGACATTCTTGTAATTCCGCAAGCAATGGGGCTTACAGTAGAAATGGTAGAAACCAAAGGACCTTATTTACCCAGGACCATTGCCAACATGAATGATGTAGAAGCTTTGAATACGGCAGACGTAGCAGAGCATTTGCATTATGTGATGGATGCTGTAAAAATGACTAAGCAGGCATTGAATGGGAGAGTGCCTTTGATAGGATTTGCAGGTGCTCCCTGGACTATCCTCTGCTATATGGTTGAAGGAAAAGGAAGCAAAACCTGGGATAAAGCTAAGGCGTTTGCCTATACCCAACCCGAAGCGGCAAAAGCTTTACTGCAAAAAATCACAGACATTACGATTGATTATTTAAAAGCGAAAGTAGTAGCAGGTGCAGATATTGTACAGGTCTTTGACAGCTGGAGTGGAAGTTTATCACCGGCTGACTATCGCGAATATTCGCAACCTTACCTTTTTCAAATTTCCGATGCGTTGCATGAGCTTGCTCCGGTGATTTTGTTTCCTAAGGGAAGCTGGTATGGCCTGGACGATCTCAGCAAGTCTACTGCCAGTGCAATAGGAATAGATTGGTGCATTGAGCCGGCTTCTGCAAGAGCTTACACGCATCATGCAAAAGTGCTGCAGGGCAATTTTGATCCTTCCTGGTTGCTTAGCCCCATTCCCGAAATAAAAAAGCGGGTACAGGAAATGCTCACTTCTTTTGGAAAAGATAAATACATAGCCAACCTCGGCCATGGCATCATGCCGCATGTGCCGGTAGATCATGCGAAAGCTTTTGTGGATGCGGTAAAGGAAATGAAATGGTAACCATAAATTTATGGAAAGTATAAAGAAGGATTTTACAAAACTCATTTACAAGTTGCAAGACGACATCTGTGCCGCCCTGGAAAAGGAAGATGGCATCGCTAAATTTATAGAAGATAAATGGCAGCGGGAAGAAGGTGGCGGTGGTAGAACGAGAGTAATTGCTAATGGTAATGTTTTTGAAAAAGGCGGTGTAAATACCTCAGAGGTTTTTGGAGAAGTAACGCCTGTAATGCAACAGCAACTGGGCATTAACGGCCATAGCTGGTTTGCCTGCGGTATAAGTATTGTGTTGCATCCTTACAATCCGTATTGTCCTACAGTACATTGCAATTACCGCATGTTTGAGCTCTATAACGAGGCAGGAGAATTAATTGATTGCTGGTTTGGCGGCGGCACAGATCTTACGCCTTATTACCTGATAGTAGAAGATGCAGTGCATTTTCATGCTACCTATAAAAATATCTGTGATAAGTATGAAGCAGGCAGATATGCAAAATACAAGCAACATTGCGATGAATATTTTGTAAATAAGCACAGAGATAACGAGTGCCGCGGAATAGGGGGAATTTTTTATGATTATGAAAGACCAACGAAAGATTATGATATGCAAAGCTGGCTCGCCTTTGCCGCAGATTGTGGTCAAGGATTCCTAAATGCTTATCTGCCCATCATAAAAAGAAACAAGAATAAGCCTTTTACTAAAGAAGAAAAATACTGGCAGGAGATACGCCGCGGGAGATACGTAGAGTTTAACCTCGTGCACGACAGAGGTACCTTGTTTGGACTAAAAACTAACGGCAGAACAGAAAGTATTCTGATGAGTTTGCCGCCTACAGTTAGGTTTGATTATGATTATGCGGTGGAGGAGGGGTCGCGGGAGGAAGCGCTGGTGAAAATCTGTCTACACCCCAAAAACTGGATACGGGAAAGCGATGAAATAAGCGAGGAGGAGTGGGCAAAAAAGGCGAATAGCTGTTAATTTATAATTTATGTATTTACAAAGAAGAAACAGGATTCTCCGCAGCACGCCTGCCATCAGAGAAATGGTGGCGGAAACTCAATTGCGTGCAGCAGATCTTATAGCGCCGCTTTTTATAATTGAAGGAGAAAATATAGTGCAGGAAATAAGTTCTATGCCGGGTTATT
Organism: Ferruginibacter sp.; assembly: GCA_037968795.1. Taxonomy (GTDB): domain Bacteria; phylum Bacteroidota; class Bacteroidia; order Chitinophagales; family Chitinophagaceae; genus Ferruginibacter. The sequence continues at coordinate 17,110 of JBBKWE010000063.1, read as the reverse complement.
TTCGCAGGTCTGTAGATGAGACGATAAAGGAAATAAAAGTACTGTATGAGCTCGGAATTCGTTCGGTTTTATTATTTGTAAAAAGTGATGATGCCTTAAAAGATAATACAGGTAAAGAATCCTGGAACCCAAAAGGCTTAATGCAACAAAGCATAAAAGCTGTAAAAGCGGCTGTGCCGGAAATGTACGTGATGAGCGATGTTGCCCTTGACCCGTATAGCAGTTACGGCCATGATGGCATTGTGGAAGATGGTGAAATTGTAAATGATAAAACTGTTGAAGCATTAGTGAAAATGGCGCTGAGCCATGCTGCTGCTGGCGTAGATATGGTAGCACCAAGTGATATGATGGACGGCAGGGTAGAGGCGATTAGGAATGGACTGGAAGAAAAGTCTTATCATAAAGTAGGTATCATGAGCTATGCGGCTAAATATGCTTCCTGTTTTTATGGACCGTTCAGAGATGCGTTGGACAGTGCGCCTGGTTTTGGTGATAAAAAAACCTATCAAATGGATTTTCGCAACAGCCGTGAAGCCATCAAAGAAGCACAGATGGATGAAGAAGAGGGCGCAGATATTCTTATGGTAAAACCGGGCTTGCCTTATCTTGATATTGTGCGACAATTAAGAGATAATTCTGATCTGCCCATAGCAGTCTACCACATAAGCGGGGAGTACAGTATGATAAAAGCCGCGGCAGAGAAAGGCTGGATAGACGAAGAAAAAGCAATGATGGAATCTTTGTATTGTATAAAGAGGGCGGGTGCAAGCCTTATTGCGACTTACTTTGCCAAGGAAGTGGCCAAAATTTTAGGAAGAAAGGGATAGAGGCATTGGCATTATAAATTATCTGCAGGTGGTTAGGTCGTCAGCCTGAGCCTGTCGAAGGCGGGTTAACCGGAAACAAAAGATATATGTGTTCGCAATAATAAAGGTGCTTTCAGTATGTAGAATTCTTCACGATTATACATGACGCACCGCCTTCGACAGGCTCAGGCTGACTGTATTTCTATTGCAGTCATTATTTGAATTACACAGAAGTGGTTAAAAAATATAAAATGAAACTCAAAAAAAGTATAGCCCTATTCACAGAGGCACAAAAACATATTCCCGGTGGTGTGAATTCACCGGTGCGGGCCTTTAAAAGTGTAGGCGGAGATCCGATATTTATGGCCAAAGCTAAAGGGGCTTATCTATACGATGCAGATGGAAATAAGTACATAGACTATATAGGAAGTTGGGGCCCGATGATCCTGGGTCATGCACACAAAGATGTAGTGAAAGCGGTTCGTAGCCAGATAAGAAAATCAAGCTCCTATGGCACTCCCACAGCCTTGGAAGTGCTCATGGCAGGTTTGCTTTCATCTAATTGTCCTAATGTGGATAAGATAAGAATGGTAAACAGCGGTACTGAGGCATGCATGAGCGCTTTACGAGTTGCCCGCGGATATACGGGTAAAAATAAATTTATAAAGTTTGCTGGTAATTATCATGGGCATGCAGATGCCTTCCTTGTAAATGCCGGGAGTGGGGTAGCTACGCTGGGAATACAAGCTATCCCTGGCGTAACCGCCAGTGTAGCGGCAGATACCTTAAGTGCAGAATACAATAATATAGAAGTTGTAAAAAAACTGGTAGAAGAAAATAGAGGGGAAATAGCCGCCATTATTTTAGAGCCTGTTGCAGGGAATATGGGTTGCATTCCACCATCAGAAGATTTTTTGCAAGGTCTTCGCACTATTTGTGACGAGGAAAATATAGTGCTCATTTTTGATGAAGTAATGACTGGTTTTCGCCTTGCCTTTGGCGGCGCACAAGAATTATATGGCGTACATGCAGACCTGGTAACCTATGGTAAAATCATAGGTGGCGGCATGCCTGTTGGCGCTTTTGGCGGGAAGGAAGAAATTATGAATATGGTGGCACCCGTGGGGAAAGTATACCAGGGCGGCACGCTCAGTGGCAATCCCATTGCTATGATCGCTGGTCATACTACTTTGTCTATCCTACAACAAAATCCTGAGATATATACCTCCCTGGAAACAAAGACAGAATACCTTGCAGCCGGCTTATACGATGCTTTTGCAGCGACTACTTATCCGGTTTGTATAAATAGAGTGGGCTCTATGCTTAGTCTGCATTTTGGGACCAGAGCAGTGGAGAATTTTGAGGACGCATCTGCAGCTGACAATACTTTCTTCAACAAGTTTTTTCATCACATGCTTAGTAATGGAGTGTACCTGCCGCCTTCCGCATTTGAAACCTGGTTTCTTAGTGATGCCATTAGCTACAAAGACCTGAACAAGACAATAAAGCTGGCGAAGAAATTTGCAAAGAAGAATTAATATATCTGCTGTGATTATTTTTAAATAAATTTCTGCTTAAGTCTACCGGGCTGTTCTATCTTTAAGTAAATAAATATGTTATGACAGGCGAACAAGCAATTGAAAAATTTTACACGGCTTTTGCAAATAAAGATGCTGATGCCATGAATGCCTTGTATAGCGAGGATATAAGTTTCTTCGACCCTGTTTTTGAGCTCCTGCAAGGCAAGCAAGTGCATTGCATGTGGAAGATGCTAGTTAGCAGCGGCAAGGATATGAAAATTACTTTTGGAAACATTAAAGACTTGGGAGAGGACTATTATACCTGCGATTGGGTGGCCACTTATACTTTTACCCCCACAAGTAGAGAAGTGGTGAATAATGTTACTGCCAATATGAAAATTGTTGACGGACTTATCGTAGAACACAGCGACGGCTTCAGCCTTCACAAGTGGTCAAAACAAGCTTTAGGCTTTAAAGGCTGGCTCCTGGGCTGGAATACAGTTTTCCGTAGAAAGGTACAATCAAAAGCCAAAGACCAACTAGAAAAGTATATGGCCTCCGGCTGCTGATGTGTTACATTAATAATTTATTACACTCTGCTTATTTTAATAATATTTGTTGGTAAATGTTCTTTTACAGGAGTGCTTCCTGTATTTACCACAATCTGTCCTTTTTGCAAAAATGACCTTTCCATAAGAATATCAACCTGGTCTTGCAAGATATCATCTAGGCTTTCTTCTTCTCCATAGTAAAATGCTCTTACTCCCCAGCTAAGACTAAGCTGATTGATAAGGCTTTTTTCTTTACTAAAAATATACAGCGGTGTCCTGGGTCTGTAGCTACTAAGCATAAATGCGGTGTAGCCGCTCTGCGTCATTCCTATGAGCGCATGTGCGTTAGAGTCTTTTGCCAGCTTGCACGCGTTATAGCAAATAGCATCACTTAAGAAAGAAGGAGAGTGAGGTTGCGGGGTAAGGATATCGTCCCGGTCAAAATTGAACATCGTATCTTCTACTGCCCTTATAATATTGGTCATAGTTTGTACTACCAAAGTAGGGTAGTTACCGGTTGCGGTTTCTGCACTTAACATCACTGCATCTGCACCTTCAAAAACCGCATTACTTACATCAGTAACCTCACTTCTGTTGGGTTTAGTACGATCCAGCATACTTTCCATCATTTGAGTCGCCACGATTACAGGCTTCGCACGGTGCATACATTTTTTAATGATGTCCTTTTGTATAATAGGAACTTGCTCTACAGGCACCTCTACGCCCAGATCGCCACGGGCTATCATAATGCCATCACTTTCTACTATAATGTCTCTGATGTTTTTTAGTGCTTCCGGCATTTCTATCTTGGCTATCACTTTGATTTTGCTTCCCTTGTCACTGATCATTTTTTTCAGAGCAATAATGTCTTTTGCTTTCCTTACAAACGATAGTGCCAGCCAGTCAAGGTCTTGCTCCATTATAAACTCAAAATCCTGTAAGTCTTTTTCTGTAAGCGATGGCATGGAGAGGGTGCTATCAGGGAGGTTTACTCCTTTGTTGGGCGTAAGTATACCTCCCAGTGTTACGCTCATTTTTACTTCTTTGTCATTGAGCACCTTTACCACCTTTAGCTCCATCTTGCCATCATCCAAAAATATCCTTTCACCTTTTTTTACGTCTGTGGTGAGGTGGGGGTAAGACACGTATATTTTCTCCAAGTTACCAACCATTTTTTCGGTTGTGAAAATAAATTCGTGACCATCCTTTAATTCCAGTGAGTCATTCTCAAGTTTTCCTACTCTAAGTTTAGGACCTTGCAGATCTGCCAGTATGGCTATATTATATGGTTCGTTTACACTTATTTGCCTAATAAGGTCTATAACTATCTTTTTATTCTCGTGCGTGCCGTGAGAGAAGTTTAGTCTGAATACATTTACTCCCGCCTTTACTAATTCTAACAAAGAATCATAATTATCACATGCTGGTCCTACTGTGGCTACAATTTTTGTTCGTTTAAGGGAATGGCTGTAACCTTCTGCCTTATTCATTTTTGAGTGCCAATACTTACTTACGTTTTTGCTCATAATATTTAATTTATATGCCACTGAACTTTAAAATCTGATCTGCGGTATTTTTTTTGTTTTAACAAAGAAGGGATCTAGCTACTTAGCACTTTTACAATTTTCATCCATTCATCGCTTACTTTTTCCCTTTTCTTTACAGCCTCACTCAGCGGAATGTAGTTTATTTTATTGTTCACTATTCCTACAAATACATTGTGCGTGCCATCCATTAAACATTCTACGGCGTGGTATCCCATACGGCTTGCAATTACTCTGTCCATGCAGCTAGGGGAGCCACCTCGTTGTATGTGACCCAGAATGCAAACCCTGGTTTCCAAGCCAGGAATTCTTTCTTTTATGATGTTGGATAAATTAGTAGCACCACTTATTTCTCCCTCTGCCACTACGATAATATTGACCAGCTTCTTACGCTTTTCTTTTTCTTGTAAAGTGTCAATGATGTTATCTATATCTGTTTCTTTTTCTGGTATCAGGATGTTTTCTGCACCGGTAGCTATACCACTATGCAGGGCTATATAACCCGCATCTCTTCCCATTACTTCTATTATGAAAAGGCGGTCATGTGCATCTGCTGTATCTCTAATTTTATCTATAGCACTTACTGCTGTGTTTACTGCCGTGTCAAATCCTATTGTAAACTCTGTACCAGTAATATCCTTGTCTATTGTGCCCGGCAGTCCTATACATGGAATATCATATTCGTTGCTAAAAATCTGTGCGCCAGTAAAACTTCCATCTCCTCCCAATATTACTAAACCGTCTATTCCTCTTTTCTTGAGGTTATCATAAGCTTTTTTTCTGCCCTCGGTAGTGCGAAATTCTGAACAACGTGCTGTTTTTAAAATCGTACCGCCACGCTGTATGATATTGGCTACACTGCGGCTTTCCATTTTCACTATGTCATCTTCCACCATTCCCTGGTATCCTCTCATTATGCCATATACTTCCAGGCCATGATATATTCCCGTACGTACAACTGCTCTTATACCAGCATTCATTCCGGGGCTATCGCCTCCGCTACATAGAACTCCAATTCTTGAAACTTTATTTGCCATCACTTATTATTAATCTTTGTGTTTATTAAGTTAAATACTCCCTGCCAACTTACATTTGTTCTGGTACTTTTATTCCCAACAGCTGCATACCACTCTTTATTACAATAGCTGCAAATTCTGCTATTTGTAACCTAATAGTCTTCTGTTTATCATTATCTGCATTGGCAATGCTATGCGCTGCATAAAACGAACTGAAACTTTTTGCAATGCTATATACATAAGAGGCAATCACAGAGGGGTTTAGTTCTGTAGCACTCTGCTCTAGTACGGCAGGATAGCGCTCTAGCATTACTATGAGTTCCTTTTCTGCCGGCAGTAGGTCGTAGTCCGTTATTGTTTTATTTACGTCTGTTTCAGATTCTTTTCGCAATACAGACTTTATCCTTGCATGGTTAAATTGTATAAATGGAGCAGTAAACCCCTGGAAGTCTATACTTTCCTCCGGGTTAAAAACCATTTTCTTTTTGGGATCCACCCTTAGTAGAAAAAACTTTAAAGAGCCAAGACCAATAGTGTGATACAATTCTTTTAGTGCTTCAGGACTAAAGTCATCAACCTTCCCCAGTGCTTCAGTTTTTTCAGCTGCAATTGCCTTTATTTCTTCTACAATGTCGTCAGCATCTACCACTGTGCCTTCCCGACTTTTCATTTTGCCATCGGGCAGTTCTACCATACCATAACTCAGGTGCTGTATATCATCTGCGTAGGGTAGTTGTAGTTTTTTAGCAATAAGCTGCAGCACTTTCATATGATAGTTCTGCTCGTCGCCTATTACGTAAATGCTTCTATCTATTGCATATTCATCATATTTCTGCTGGGCTAGTCCTATATCCTGCGTTATGTACACAGAGGTGCCATTACTACGAAGCACTAGTTTTTCGTCTAGTCCATCTTTAGTAAGGTCTATCCATACACTTCCATCTTCTTTCTTGTAAAAAACCTCATCCTTTAGCCCATTGGCTACAATTTCTTTTCCCAGTAAATAGGTATTGCTCTCGTAATAAGTTTTATCAAAATTACTTCCTATTTCTGCATAAGTCTGATTCATGCCCTCATACACCCATCCATTCATTTTCTTCCAAAGCGATTTTACATCAGCATCATCCGCTTCCCAGTTTTCCAGCATTTTGCTTACTGCTTTCATTACGGGAGTGGCTGCTCTTCGCCATTCGTTAATGGCAGCATTTAGTTTGGCTATTTTCTCATCCTTACTGCCTAGCGTTCCATTCTGTAGTTCTACTATTTGTTTTTTGTACTCTCTTACGTTTTTCTCGGTTTCTCCTATGTAGTGGCTATAGTCCTCGTTTACTTCTGCTGCTTCCAGCGTTTTTGTTTGGGCCCGCAGTTCCTGTTCAAATCGAACGTAATATTTCCCCACAAGGTGATCGCCTTTTATGCCTGCCATCTCTGGTGTTTCACCATTGGCAAATTGCTGCCAGGCAAACATGCTTTTGCATATATGAATGCCTCTGTCATTTACAATACTGCTCTTTATCACTTCGTAGCCATTGGCCTGCAAAATAGCCCCTATGCTCCATCCAAGGAAGTTGTTTCTCAAATGCCCAAGATGTAAAGGCTTATTAGTATTAGGAGAAGAATATTCTACCATTACTTTCTTGCCGCTCATAGGAGCCTTGCCGTAGCATGTATCCTTGTAGTTTTGTGCCAAAAAACTAAGCCAGAAATTAGTATTTATCGTAAGATTGAGAAACCCTGAAACGACATTGAAGTCGCTGAAATGATCTTTGTGATTTGTAATTAAATATTCTCCCAGTTCTTGTCCAAGTATAGCCGGAGCCTTTCTGGTTTTCTTCAATAGCACAAACAGGACCACAGTGTAGTCGCCTTTAAACTCGCTCTTTGTTTGGTTTATCTGAAAATCGTCTTTTGTAAATTCTCCCTCATACAAGTGATTTAGCGCAGCTAAAGCTGCCTCCTCTATAATGTGTACTAAATACATATTGGCAAAAGTAAGGGGTTAATTTTAAAAAGTGATTTCATCTCTAAATTGTCAGATTTGCGAAGAAACGCAATTTAGCTGACTTGTGAATCGGTGCTTCTACATCTGATTTATATATAACTAAGGGTATTAAATAATATTTTGCCCCATTGGTAATTCTAAGATTTTCCATTCTCCCATATTGGGTTTATCTTTGCGCCCGTTTAGAAAAAATAATTATGATAAGTGTAAACAATATAACGCTGGCTTACGGCAAGCGTGTTCTTTTTGATGAAGTAAATATAAATTTTAGTAAAGGAAACTGCTATGGTGTTATTGGCGCCAATGGAGCAGGAAAAAGTACTTTTCTCAAGATAATAAGTGGGGAGATAGAACCCAACAAGGGGACAGTAAATATTACGCCGGGGGAGCGGATGGCTGTGCTCGCACAAAACCAGTTTGCTTTTGATGAGTACACTGTACTCAACACGGTACTCATGGGGCATAAAGAAATGTGGAAGGTGCAGCACGAGCGGGATGCTATTTATGCAAAGCCAGATTTTGATGAAAAAGATGGAATAAAAGCTGGGGAACTCGAAGAGCAGTTTGGAGAAATGGGGGGATATACGGCAGAGAGTGATGCGGCGACGCTCCTGAGCGAGCTGGGCGTTACTGATGAAGACCATCAGAAACTTATGAAGGATCTGCCTGCCAATGTAAAAGTAAGAGTTACGCTGGCACAAGCTCTATTCGGCAATCCAGATATTTTGTTGCTGGATGAGCCTACGAATAACCTTGACGTGCAAACCATTGCCTGGCTAGAAAACTTCCTGGCAGATTATGAAAATATAGTTTTGGTGGTGAGTCATGATCGTCACTTCTTAGATGCCGTTTGTACGCACGTGGCTGACGTTGATAAAAATAAAATAAAGGTTTACACCGGTAACTATACCTTCTGGTATGAGAGTTCGCAGCTGGCCGCCAGACAAGCGACAGACAAAAACAAGAAAGCAGAGGAAAAGAAGAAAGACCTTTTGGAGTTTATCGCCCGTTTCTCGGCCAATGCCAGTAAAAGCAAACAGGCTACGAGTAGGAAAAAAGCTTTGGATAAATTGGTTTTTGAAGATATTACGCCAAGTAGCAGAAAATATCCTGGTATAATATTTAAGCCAGAGAGAGAAGCAGGGAATGATATCCTTTTCATAGAAAACCTGAGTAAGAAAGTAGATGGCAAGACTATATTTTCTAATCTTCACTTTGATGTGCAAAAGACAGATAAAATTGCTTTCCTAAGTAAAGATCCTATGGCTTTGACTTCGTTCTTTGAAGTGATTAATGGTAAAACCAAAGCTGATACCGGCACATACGAGTGGGGTACAACCATTACTACTGCTTACTTACCTAATGACAACAAAGAATTTTTCCCGAATGACAATCTCAATCTTATGGACTGGCTACGCCAGTATGTGCCGCCAGGGACAAAAGATGTAGACGAAGATTTCCTTCGTGGCTTCCTGGGTAAAATGCTTTTTGCCGGTGATGAAATAAAGAAGAAAACAGATGTACTCAGTGGTGGTGAAAAAGTACGTTGTATGCTGAGCAAAATGATGCTGCAAAATCCAAATGTGATTATGCTTGATGAGCCTACTAACCATCTGGACCTTGAGAGCATTATTGCCTTCAACGATTCTATGGCTAACTTCCCTGGCGTAGTTTTATTTACCACCCACGATCATCAGTTTATGCAAACTGTAGCCAATAGAATTATTGAGATTACGCCTACCGGAATGATAGATAAATTAATGACATACGATGAATATCTTGCTGATGAGAGAATAAAAGAACAGCAGGAAGCGTTATATGCATAATTATTAAAAAAGAGATGTGAAGTGGCATTATTTGTGTATATCGCCGAAGCATCTTATATAAGAAATTGTATGTTTAAAAAATTCTCATTCATTGTAATAGTGTTTATTCTGGTAAGCACGCTAAGTTTTGCGCAGGAAGGAAATGGCTATACTACTGCATTAGGTGTAAAATTTTATCCTGGTGCTATCTCCTTAAAACACTTTGTAGCGCCTAAAAATGCAATAGAAGGGCTTGCCTACGTATATGATGAGGGGTTTCGCTTTACGGGTCTTTTTGAAGTGCATGGTGATATTCCAAATGCAAAAGGGTTGATGTGGTACGCAGGTCCGGGCTTACATGTAGGCTCATACAAAACCAAGTTTGGTGGTGGAGGCTCCTTTGGAGTAGATGGCGTAATTGGCCTTGACCTTAAAATCAGTGGAGCGCCTCTAAACTTTTCGCTTGACTGGCAACCTTCTGTAGAGTTTGCTAGCAATAGCAGAAAAGGATTTGCAGCAGGTTGGGGTGGGTTGGCGATCAGGTATTGTATCAATTAAGATATTTTTTAAGCCGAGGCGTGGTCTCCGACCAGCCGAGGTTGCTTGTCATTTCATTTTTGCCGCAATGGCTCATATGCACTAAGGTTTACAAATAAATACTTTGCCACTACCTGTAATCTGAACTATAAGTTCTTATATTGGAGTTATCTACTGCTTACTTCAATCCTCCAAAGACCCGCTGCAATAACACCGAACTCCTCGCAGCAGCATTACTTCTGATTTCCGCCTCCTTCTGCTCTATTTTATTGAACATAGCATTAGCTACAAATCCTGCCATCAGATTTCCGATATCCAGATTGAGCCTGCCGCCAAGAAGTAGTTGAGCAGGTGCGATAAGCTGATTCCACTGAGAAGATAAATTGTATTTGTCCAGCGCCATATTCATAATGGGTGCTATGGAATTTCGTAGCGTATCTCCAATGGAGAGTCGCAAGTAATTTGTAGCAGCACCATTTCCTCCTGTCACAATTTTAGCGGCATCTTTTATCTTCATTCCTTTTATTCCTGATAAAAATATAGGCAGCGATTTTTCTACCGTTTCGCTGGCAGCATCTGTAAGGGTACTGCTAAATTTATCTACTTCGCTGCTCAGCCCCAGCGTACTAAGCACAGAAGTAACTTTTTGTAAGTTTTCAGGGAGAATAGCTGCTAGTAGCTGGCTCTTGTCCAGGCTTCCTTTTTTTCCCAGTACAAGTCCGCCATATTGCGTGCCTATAGATAAGGCTTCCTTTATAGCATTAGCATAATCTGCAGCGGTAAGTCTACTGCCAAATTTACCGCCAGCGCAGCTGGTTGACAGTAAGACAGAAGCAATGATAAATAAGTAGAGTAATTTTTTCAATGGTTATATTTTAGCATTATTTAAAAGCAGAGGAAGGCACTTTATTAGCAAAAAACAGAGCGCAATTTCGATGCGGGTATTTTTCTTTGCTTTGATTTTGTCTGCTCTTCTAAAATAGTATTATTTTGCGGTATTAATTACGATGACGAATAATTTCACACGGCTTATTGATTTTTTTTACCCGCCCTTCCGGCGAATTTTCAGTAAGCAAACCTTTCGCTACGCTGCTTGTGGCGGTTTTAATACAGTGCTGGGGCTGATTGTTTTTTATATTGGTTTTTATTTTGTTTTCAAGGAACAATACGCAGATTTGGGTTTTTTCGTCTTTGAACCACATAGTGCGGCACTTATTGCCAGCAGCATCGTATCATTTTCAGTAGGGTTTTTACTTAATAAATATGTGGTATTTACCGCATCTTATCTACGAGGCAGAGTGCAGTTGTTTCGTTATCTACTTACATTCCTGGTTAACCTGGTACTCAATTATTTGCTGCTAAAGCTACTTGTAGAGTATTTGCACTGGAATGTAATGCTCAGCCAGGTAATTACGATTGCCTTTATAACGCTACTAAGTTATGTGTTACAGAAGCACTTTACGTTTCATACGGTGGAGAAGGTGTAATTAGTTAATTCGAAAATGTGCTGATGTGTTGATGGATAGTAATAGGTCTAATCATGAGGCTTTTTGCTAATTAATTTTTTTTGCACTAAGTCGCGAAGGCAGGTAGGAGTACAATTTAATATTTGTTGGGCTTATTATCACTATAAATAAATCCATCATTAAAAATCACACTGCAGGTAATTCTGCCTATAAGTCCCAAAGGCTGGATGGAGCATAAATGAAAGATGCCACTAGCAAATTCCCTCAACCAGGACATCAACACATTCCCGTAGTTCCTCTGCCTTCAAATACTGCTGACCTCATTTAACTCATTTCCAAATTAGCACATCAGCACATTAATGCCTGCCATTTTTACACACCAAACCGCTTGGCATAATGATTGAATGCTCTCTAGCACAACTAAAAAATTTATAACAACATGGGAAAGATAATTGGAATAGACTTAGGTACGACCAACAGCTGCGTAGCAGTAATGGAAGGTAACGAACCTGTGGTAATAGCCAACGATGAGGGTAGGAGAACAACGCCTTCGGTTGTTGCTTTCTTAAAGAACGGAGAGCGCAAAGTGGGTGACCCTGCAAAGCGTCAGGCTATAACAAACCCGCAAAACACAATTACAAGTGTGAAGCGTTTTATGGGGCGTCAGTTTGGCGAGGTTACAGAAGAGACTACGCACTGGAGCTACAAAGTAGTAAAAGGTGACAATAATACGGTGAGAATAGACATAGATGGCAGAGCCTACACTCCACAGGAGATAAGTGCGATGGTATTGCAGAAAATGAAAAAAACAGCCGAAGACTTTCTGGGAACAGAAGTTACTGAAGCGGTTATAACCGTTCCTGCTTACTTTAACGATGCTCAGCGCCAGGCTACGAAAGAAGCTGGGGAGATCGCGGGTCTTACAGTAAAAAGAATTGTAAACGAGCCTACGGCAGCAGCACTTGCTTATGGCCTTGATAAGCAAGGCAAAGATCAAAAAATTGCTGTGTTTGACCTTGGTGGAGGTACGTTTGATATAAGTGTATTAGAACTAGGTGATGGCGTTTTTGAAGTAAAAAGTACTAACGGTGATACCCACCTTGGTGGTGACGACTTTGATAAAGTAATCATGGACTGGCTGGCAGATGAGTTTAAGAAAGATGAGGCAATAGACTTGCGCAAAGACCCTATGGCACTGCAACGCCTGAAAGAAGCAGCAGAGAAAGCTAAAGTAGAGCTAAGTAGCAGTACAGAAACAGAAATCAATCTACCGTATGTAACGGCAGTAGATGGTGTGCCTAAGCATTTGGTAAAAAAACTTACGCGTTCTAAGTTTGAGGAACTTGCAGATGATCTTTTTGATCGTTGCTTAAAGCCTTGTGAAAAAGCTCTGAGCGATGCAGGTATGAAAACCAGCGAGATAGATGAAATTATTCTCGTAGGTGGTAGTACCCGTATTCCTAAGGTGCAGGAGATTGTAGAAAAATTCTTTGGTAAGAAGCCTAATAAAGGAGTAAATCCTGATGAAGTAGTAGCAATAGGTGCTGCCATACAAGGTGGAGTACTTACAGGAGAAGTGAAAGATGTTTTGCTTCTTGACGTTACGCCGCTTACACTAGGTATAGAAACCGCAGGTGGGGTTATGACGCCGCTAATAGAATCTAATACTACCATTCCTACTAAGAAATCACAGGTATTCTCTACCTACTCTGACAACCAACCGGGCGTGCAGATTAATGTATTGCAGGGAGAGCGCAGTATGGCTAAGGATAATAAAAACCTTGGGATATTTAATCTGGAGGACATTCCGCCGGCACCACGAGGTGTACCGCAGATAGAAGTAACTTTTGATATAGATGCTAACGGTATCCTGCATGTAAGTGCAAAAGATAAAGGTACAGGCAAAGAGAATAAGATCCGAATAGAAGCGGGTAGTGGACTTACGCCAGAGGAAATCGAAAAGATGAAAGCAGAAGCTAAGGCAAATGAAGCAAGCGATAAGGTAGAAAAGGAAAAGGTAGAGAAAGTAAATGCCGCTGATAGCTTGATCTTCCAGACTGAAAAGCAGATGAAGGAATATGGCGATAAGATTCCTGAGGATAAAAAAGGCGCAATAGAAAAAGGCGTAGAGGAACTAAAAGAAGCGCACAAGCTTCAAGACCTTTCAGCCATAGATGCCGCTACAGAAAAACTGAATGCAGCCTGGACTGCCGCTAGCGAAGACATGTACAAGGCTACGCAGGGCGCAGAAGGCGGAGCGCAGCCTGATATGAATGGCGCTGATGCAGGTGCAACCGATGCAAATGCTGATGCAGGTGCAGAAGATGTAACCGATGCAGAATTTGAAGAGGTAAAATAATGGGTTTCATTATATGGATTTAAAGATTAGCCTCGGATTGTTCCGGGGCTTTTCTTTATGGGTATAATTTAGCTGTAATCACTAGGCACAAAACCAGCAGAAATTAAAGGCTATTTTGATTTCTGCAAGGAAAAGCCTAATTTTGCAGTCAATTCGCTTGAAATATGCGGATTTTTAACCAGTTCTTCCTTATCAGGTGATTCGATTGTTAATTGATCATCAATTATTTACAAAATAGAGATATACTTTATGGCATTAGAAACTATGTTTGAGAAATTAGAGATTACAGATGAGAAAAACGTTTTAATCCAGGGCTTACCTTCCAGTATAGAAAAGCAATTCATAAAAATTAAGTTTTCCAAGAGTGTTACTCCACTGCTTCGCAATAGGAAAATAGATTTTGCTCTTGTATTTGCAGTAAATAAGAAGCAACTTACTTCTATACTTAACGATGTAGTGCCGGCACTAGCTAAGGATGCCATTTTCTGGATTTCTTACCCAAAACTTACTTCTAAAATTGCAAGCGATCTTACAAGAGATACGAGCTGGCAGTGTATAGACCAGTTTGGTATGGAAGCAAAACACCAGGTAGATTTGGATAATGTATGGGCTGCGATGCGTTTTTGTCCGGAAGGAACAGTCCTTGTACCAAAGGAAAAATTAGTAGAAGAAGAGATGGTCTAAAGTCATCTTCTATAAAATATTAAAAAGCCGCACTTTATTAGAGCGGCTTTTTTTCGTTTAGTACATTATGAATCGCCTTATGTTTGTCGCAAAATAGCATAGATTTTTCGACAATCTGCTAAATTATTCTCAGGCATCAAACAATCTCCCAATCTACAATCGTGTTACTCAATTCCTCCCTATAAAAAGTTTCTACTTTTATATAATTATCAGTGTATCCTTCCAGCATACCGCTCTTATTCTTTGATTCAAAAAGAACGGGCCTGGTTTTTCCTTTCTGGCTGCGTTCAAATTCCTGCATCTTTCTGTAGCTAAGGTTTCTGAGGATTTTATTTCTTTCCTGCCTTATAGGAATAGGCACCACAGGTTCTATCCCTAGTGCAAAAGTTTGTGCTCGCTCGCTATAAGTAAATACATGAAAGTAGGATACGGGTAATTCTGTAAGAAAGTTGGCTGTTTCTGTAAAGTCTTCATCTGTTTCGCCGGGAAAACCGGTGATTACATCTACACCTATGCAGCAATCTGGCATAAGTCTTTTTATAGTCTCTATTCTATCAGCATACAAATCCTTCTTATATCTCCTGCGCATAGCAGCAAGTGTCTTATCACTACCACTTTGTAGCGGTATATGAAAATGTGGCATAAATTTCTTGCTTGCTGCCACAAATTCTATTATTTCTGTGGTGAGTAGGTTGGGTTCTATACTAGAAATTCTGAAGCGGGGAATCGCAGTTTCTTCTTCAATAGCAGTAATGAGTTCCAGAAAAGACTCTTCTCTCTTTTTACCACCGGTAAAACCTTTACCAAAATCGCCCAGGTTTATGCCGGTAAGCACTATTTCATTAGCTCCAGCTGCAGCTATTCCTTCTATTTCTGTAAGTACTTTTCCTATGCTATTGCTTCTACTCTTGCCGCGGGCAAGGGGTATAGTGCAAAAGCTACAGTTGTAATCGCAGCCATCCTGCACTTTTAGAAATACCCTCGTGCGCTCATGCATACTATGTGAGGGTACAAATGTATCAACCTCGTCTACGTCGCAACTGCAAATTTTTGCAGGGTCGTTAATGTTGAGTTGGCGTAGGTGCGAAACGATATTAAACTTTTCTGCAGCACCTAATACAAGGTTTACACCGGGGATTGCAGCTATTTCTTCAGGTTTTAATTGCGCATAACATCCTGTGATAACTACAGAGGCCCCGGGAGCTTTCCTTTGTATTCTGCGCACAAGTTGGCGGCACTCTTTATCCGCATTATCTGTAACGGAGCAAGTATTTATAACGTAGAGATCAGCTTTTTCTTTAAAGTCTGTTTGCACAAAGCCATCTTGCTCCAGCATACGACCTATAGCGGTGGTTTCGCTATAGTTAAGTTTGCAACCCAGTGTATGTAATGCTACCGTTTTTTGCATGGATTGCAAAATTATGGTTTTTTACAGAGGATATTTATACCTATTTGCTTTATTCTCACCCTCATTGTATAGATTCCTATACATTTTTAACTAAATTGCGATTATATTTAATCCTGTCACAACTACATTTATTAATAAGAAAAACAGAGGGAGATTATTTCTTCCAGAAACTACATGGCAAAAAGTAAAAAGCGTGCCGACGCCAAACCGCATCAATCTTCTGCAAAAACACTCACCGGAGTACTGGATATTAGCCGCAGCGGCATGGGCTTCGTAGCCGTAGAAGGGGTAGATAAAGATATAATGGTAAAGCCGCATGATTTTGACAAAGCTTTTCATGGCGATACCGTAAAAGTGCAAGTTAGCAACGGCATACAAAAAGGTAGAAGAACCGAAGGGAAAATTACTGCTGTGGTAGAGCGCAAACAGACAGAATTTATTGGAACACTAAGCACAAATAAGAATATATCCTTCTTTACGGCAAGCGGGGAAAAACCAATGCCTGATTTTTATATAGCTGCAGATAAATTAAAAGGGGCTAAAGATGGAGATAGAGTGGTGGCACGTTTTCTTCAATGGAATAAGAGTGATAAAAAACCGCAAGGGGAGATTGTGGATGTAGTAAAAGCCGAGGACGAAGCAGATTTGGCTATGAAGGAAATTATCATTCAGGCGGGATTCCCATTATCCTTTTCTAAAGAAGCGCTTAAAGAAGCGCATGACTTACGAGGCAAGATTACAAGAGTAGAAATGAGTAAGCGGAAAGACTATCGCGATGTGCTCACATTTACCATAGACCCTGTAGATGCAAAAGATTTTGATGATGCCATAAGCATAAGAAATCTTGATAATGGAAATTATGAAATTGGAGTACACATAGCAGATGTGAGTCATTACGTAACGCCGGGAGGCATTTTAGATAAGGAAGCTTACGCCCGTGCCACAAGCGTGTACCTGCCAGATAGAGTAAATCCCATGCTTCCTGAGCGAATAAGCAATGAGCTTTGTAGTCTGCGACCAAATGAAGACAAATATACATTCTCTGCTGTTTTTCAAATAACAAACAGAGCAGAAATAAAACATACATGGATAGGCCGTACCATCATACATAGCGACAGACGCTACACCTACGAAGAAGCGCAAGAAATTATAGAGACAGGCGAGGGAGATAATTTTAAAGCCATACTTCTACTAAATAAACTAGCAAAGGCTTTTAGAAAAGAGCGTTTTGATAACGGTGCAATTAACTTTAGTAGCTCAGAGGTTAAATTTAAACTAGATGAGCAAGGAACACCTATAGAGGTGGTGGTAAAAGAAAGTAAAGATGCTCATAAACTTATAGAAGAATTTATGCTGCTTGCCAATCGCGGAGTAGCAGAGTACGTAAGTAAAATAAAAGTAGACAAGAAGCC
>JBBKWE010000062.1:0-2676 GCA_037968795.1 Ferruginibacter sp. | reverse complement strand
GTATCCCAAAGCAATTTTTAAAGGATTAATCGAAAACAGCAACAGTATAGATCTTTTAAAAGACAATACCACTTATGCTAAGGTAACAGGGACACTCACTATGCATGGCCAAACAAAACCGGTAGCAACCACCGCAATCATCACCGTAAGAAATGGAATAATAAGTAGCACAGTAAAATTTAATCTGCTACTTGCAGATTATAAAATAAAAATTCCCAGTGTAGTGGAAGATAAGATCAGCAAAAAGATCGATATTGCCGTTATCGTTCCAGCCTTCTCTACCTTATGATTTATTTATATTTCATCATAAAAAAACAGCAATGCGGTTAACCTCTCGCTCTTTCTACATCTTTTTATTAGTAACAACAATTAGCACGTCAGTAACTGCTCAGGATACTCCGCTGTTACAAGATATGACGGATAGCACTGCGCCCTCCACTGAAAAGATCAGAGGAGCATTCAAATCTACAAGAGTTATAAATGCGCATTCCATAGAAATGTTGAAAAAAGGAACGATGGATTTCAGGATCTTACATCGGTTCGGGTTTGTAAGTGACGGTATAAAACAATTGTTTGGCTTAGACCAGGCTACTATGCGTATGAGTTTTGATTTTGGTCTTACCGATGACTTTACAGTAGGAATTGGTCGCAGTACGCTTAGAAAAGAAATCGATGCTTTTGCTAAATACAGAATCCTACAACAAGCTACAGGCGAAAACGATATTCCTGTAACAGCCGCAATTGCTGCAGGATATGCAGTAGTTACTGAGTCCGTATTTACAATGCCAAAGCCAAACTTTGTAGATCGTTCCTCTTATTATGTGCAGGCACTTATAGGAAGAAAATTCAATACTAATTTCTCTGCTCAGCTTAGTCCCATTTTTGTACATACTAATTTCCCGGTTGTTCCTACAGATGCGCAAAACATAATTGCCATGGGTACAGGTATGCGCTACAAAATAAGTAAGCGCACAGCCATTACTTTTGATTATCATTATAATTTTGGTGGACTTTCGCCTCAATTTAAAAATCCTCTCTCAATAGGAGTAGATATTCAAACCGGTGGCCACGTGTTTCAATTGCAATTTTCCAATGCTACTGGCCTCAACGAAAGAGCCTACATTACTCAGACAACAGGTAACTTCTTTAAAGGAGATATTCGCTTAGGATTTAATCTTTCAAGAATATTCAGGGTGGGGAAGCGGTAGGAAGTTTTCAAAATTTTCAATTGTAGTTATTAAATACTGTAACAGACACAGAGAGGCACGTTGTTGTCGTTGCATGTCTGCCAGAACGAAAATGTATTGCTAAGTTTGTTTTAATGCATTATAGACACGCTGTCTCTTAGGCAACCTCTGCATGTCTGTACAAGTGTCGGCTGGTCGATATGTGCGCCAGACTCGTCAAATGTCAGCTTATTGGGATATCTGCACCAGTTGGAGAAGCCTGCCCGCCCGAGGCAAAAACCGGCGAGAAGTTTTTGTATAGTACGGGCGAAACGCATTTGCTGGGAGTCCTCATAAGCTCCGCCGCCCGTCAAACCTTATCCCAATACCTTTCCTTTAAGATCTGGATACCTTATGGTATGGAGCAGACCGCCACCTGGAGACTAGATAGAACCGGGCATGAAATGGCAGGCTGTTGCCTGCAAATGCCGCTGCGTGATTTTGCAAGGTTTGGGCAATTTGTGATGGAAGACGGAAAAATAAACGGAAAATCTATTGTTCCCAAAGAATGGTTTAAAACTGCAACCAGTATTCAGGTGCCCATGTGGCCAGGTGGTGGCTATGGTTACGGCTGGTGGATCTTTGGTGGCGACAGCTTTGAAGCTTTAGGCATTCATGGGCAAATGATACATATTGATCCTTCGAGGAAGTTAGTAGTTGCTATTAACAGTGAATGGCCAGAGGCTGATAGCAAAGAGCGCCATATGTCTGCTGCTAGTTTTATAAATACCATTGCTAAGGTGCTAGATAAAGAGAAAAAAGAATCAGCTGGTCATTAATTAGGTTTTTATTTTTCTGTAGATATAAATCTTGCACTAAACTGCAGCCAGACTCTCCAGGGAATTTGGCTATCCCTGCATTTAAAATGTATATCGCTGCATGTCTTCAAGTGGGGCAGAGGTAACGTTCAAGAATAATTACAGTAAAAAATTGCTTAACTAAATCAATAATCCTATAAATTCATTTGAATTTTGTATATTAAATTTATATATGTGTGTGGTATTCTTGTTTCGCTGCATATAAAATATTTTAGGCTGGTTTATTTGCACTCATTATCAATAATATCATTTAGCCAGCGTAAATCATAAATAAATTAATTATGAAAAAGCTAATACAATTTTCAGTTCTGCTACTTATGCCTATTATGCTTCATGCGCAAAATGTAGGCGTAGGAACCACGACTCCGCAAGAAAAACTTGATGTAGTCGGTAATATTAACCTTACCGGAACTATTAAAACCAACGGTACAGATGGTGCTGCAGGGCAGGTGCTCATGAAGAATAACAGCGGAAATCTGGCCTGGGGCGATTTTTCTCAGTATAAGCGAGTAATGGGTTTTCCTTCGGGTAGTTCCACTATTACTAACACAAGCCACAGCTGGACCATTCCGTCCGACGTTACAAAAATATTGGTTGAAGCCTGGGGCGGTGGCGGTGGCGGTGCTGTAGGC
>JBBKWE010000061.1:0-12490 GCA_037968795.1 Ferruginibacter sp. | reverse complement strand
GCTATGGGAATAGAATTATTGAACGAAGAGGACTACATACAATTGCAAACGCTCGGCAGCTTCGATTGTAAGACAAGCAGTTGGCTACACACCCCCGAGGAAGTAAGAAAACTGGGCGGTGCTATTTTTGGCGATAGGCGGTACAACCGGGTATTTATTTATCACAACGGAGCAGAGTCTTACTATGCGGCGAGAGGGTGGCGGGGGAAGGTGGAGATATAAAAAGTTAAATATTGATAATATGCTAGAACAACAAAAAGAAAACGCTGTAGCCTTATACAAAATGGCTTACTACGGAAAGCCCAAAGAAGCCATGGAACGCTATGTAGGCAATGAATATATGCAACACAACCCTGATGTGGCTGATGGCAAGCAGGGCTTCATAGATTATTTTGACAGAATGCAAAAAGAATACCCGAAGAAGCAAATAGAAATTGTACGGGTAATAAGCGAGGGCGATCTCGTGGCACTGCATACCCCTCAGACCTGGCCAGGAAATGACCAGTATGTAATAATGGATTTTTTTAGATTTGATGAACATGGTAAAATTGTAGAACACTGGGACGCCATACAGAAAATACCAGAGAAGGCGGCTAATGAGAATACAATGTATTAGTCAAAACAAAAATCCCAATCTCTCCTACCTTTTTAATCGTCCTGCATTCTGTCTGATTATTCACATATCAGAAATTAATTTGCAAATTATTTCATTGCACTTTGTGAAATTGAGGCTGCTTTTCATCTAACCATTCACAACCATAGTACTTTCCGTTAGAAATCAGAGCAAGCCACTAATATGAAAAAAAATTCCCTTGTTATAATTTCTCTTTGTCTCTCATTTTTGTGTTGCAATTCTCAAGCTGGTGAACATAAAACAACAGATGCAAAAGAGAACAGGAACGCAGATGCAGAAATCTGCTCCTTTGATAGTTCTACAAAAACGATACATATATTTGTGGCGCTATGTGATAACAAATACCAGGGTATAGTTCCCGTTCCCGCAAAAATAGGTAACGGACAAGACCCCAATAATAATCTTTACTGGGGCTGTGCATTTGGAGTGAAAACCTTCTTTAAAAAAAGTGCAGCATGGAAATTAATCAAAAGCGAAAGCAGAGTTTCTCCTTTACTGGAAAGGCTCATCTTTATACACGCTACAAAATTACTATTTAGTGGCAGACGCCTATGACGGCAGATACATAAAAAATGTACGGAAGAATTTTTGAGAAGCAGCGCAGGAAAATCTAAAGATACTTTGCACATCAACAATGCGGTCATTGGCATAGGTGGTAATGCCCGGTTGCTGGGCTTCACTGGCCATGACGGACTTATGGACTTCCAGCTCACAGAAACATTCCAAAATACGGATCGTAAAAAAAGAGATATAATAATTCTTGCATGCTATAGCAAGCGGTTTTTCTCGCCTCACTTACAATCTGCTAATATAAACCCCCTCGTGTGGAGCACAGGCTTAATGAGCCCAGAAGCATATACAATGCACGATGCTATAAATGGATATGTACTCGGAGAAACCACTGAGCACGTAAGAAACCGAGCAGCCCTGGCGTATGCAAAGTATCAGAAGTGTAGTGCGAGAGCCGCAAAGAATTTATTGATAACGGGCTGGTAATTATTTAAGGCACAAGCAATTTCTTTTTTTTTCCTTTTTATTCTTACCTTACCCTTACACCGACCATTTTCCCTTATGCCCGCTTTACCCTTCTATAAAAAAGCACCATTCATCAGGCTTTTACTTCCGCTATTGCTGGGAATTATGCTGCAGTATTATTGTCAATTTCTTCCTTCTACTTTGTATATAACTGGGGGAGCTGCTATTTTAGCTACAATACTCTTTTCACTCTTTTCTCTTTCTTTCCGTCATAGATTTCATTATGTGCAAGGAATTTTTTTGCAGCTCGTTTTTATTGCGCTCGGCGCATTTCTTACTTATGTAAAAGATGTAAAAAATCACGAGGACTGGATAGGTTATAGTTCTGGAACGCCAGCCTTGCTATTGCAGCTAAGAGAAGATGGTGCCCAGAAAACCAATTCCATAAAAGCTGAAGCTGATGTAATTGCTATAAAAGATAGCAATGGGTACAAAGCTGCAAGCGGCCGTTTGATTATTTATTTTGCAGCGGGGACAGAAAACTCCACCATACATTATGGCCAGCAATTACTTATTAAAAAGCCTCTTCAGAAAATAAAAAACTCCGGTAACCCTGGCGCTTTTGATTATGAGCGCTATGCCGGCTTTCATCAGATATATCATAGCACATATCTGACCGCCAGCGATTACCAGCTGCTGCCTGGCAGAGCGGGAAGTAGCTTTAAAAAAATGCTTTTAGGCTGTAAGGAGAAAGTGCTCAGCGTGATAGCCCGCTATATTCCAGGCGATGATAATGTACGCGGGATAGCTGAAGCACTGCTTATAGGAGAAAAGCAACACCTCGATATTGACCTTGTGGAAGCCTACAGTCAGAGTGGGGTAGTTCACCTTATTGCCATCTCGGGAATGCACCTGGGTATTGTGTATGGCATGATCGTATTGCTTTTTATGCTTTTTCCCCGCTGGAAACACAGTACCGTAAAGGTTGTGATTACCCTTCTTATCCTCTGGTTATTTGCACTTGCTACAGGCGGTTCGCCTTCGGTAGTGCGGAGTGCACTCATGTTTAGTATGATGATAATAGGGAAGCAGTTTTTTAAAAGCCCTTCTGTTTATAATAACCTGGCAGCGTCTGCCTTTATTTTATTGTGCATTAATCCCTGGTACCTCTGGGATGTAGGTTTTCAACTGAGTTATCTGGCGGTTACCAGTATCGTATGGCTACAAGATCCCATTTACAGGTTGCTGTATTTCAAGAATAAAATGGTAGATGCAGTGTGGAAACTGGCCACAGTGAGTATAGCGGCACAGATTATTGTATTCCCTATAACAGTCTACTATTTTCATCAGTTTCCGTCCTTGTTTATCATAACCAATCTGCTTGCTTTTCCGCTTATGTTTATCATTCTAAATGCAGGTATCATTCTTCTGCTGCTCAGCTGGTGGCCGGCAGTGGCGAGTATAATTGGTAAGGGAATTTATTATTGCATCAGCCTTATGAATAAAATAGTGCAGACCATAAGCAGTAATCCAATTGCGGTAGCAGATAATTTATATAATGACGTCTTTTCTACCGTCCTGTTGTATGGTTTTGTACTGGGAGCGGTTATTGCGCTTACTGCAAAAAGGTTTCAGGCTTTGTATATAAGCTTATGCTGCCTGCTCCTGTTCGCTGTAAAAAATACCACTTCCTTACTCACCGCACAAGATTCCTCCCGCATTGTATTGTATAATGTTCGTAAGCACACCGCTATAGATCTTATTTCTGATGCTCACTATTCTTTCCTGGGAGACAGTGTGTTGCGAGCAGATGGCGCTCTGCGAAATTTTAATCTGAAACCGGCAAGGGTTTTTTTTAGAGCGAATGCAGAATCAGAAATTCAAACTTTTGAGCAGGCTACGGAACGAAGTTTTGTATTCAAGGGTAAGACAATCTACCTGGCTGATGCTGCAATGGGACTAAAACCTATTGCACAAAAATTACCTCTTGATATTCTGGTGATTACAAATGATTTTAAGGGTTCTGTAACCAAGCTCACGGGGGTGCTCGCCCCATCAATTATTGTAGCTGACGGCACAAATGCTATGTGGCGCAGAAAGAATTTGCGAGAGGAATGCCTGGCGCTTGGTTTAAGTTTTCATGATGTGCAGGAAGATGGGGCTTATGTTTTGGAGATTGAATAAGGAGACTGCAATTCTATCCTTAGAGTTAAGCGAAGCGTCTCTAAGGATGTACAATAAAGTGAAGTCTTCAGACTTTACCACTTAAGGAGACAGAGTCTCCTTTCTATTTACAAATCCGTAGAGCGCTGCGCTGAACTCTACAGATAGCTATTATAAAAAAATTCAATGAAGGCTTTTTCTACCCTGGGTATTTTGCACTCTATCCTTAGTGTTAAGCGAAGCGGCACTAAGGATGTATAATAAAGAGAAGTCTTTAGACTTCGTACAGTAAGGAGACTGAGTCTCCTCCTCATTTACAAATCCGTAGAGCGCTGCGCTGAACTCTACGGATAGTGATGAAAAATAAAATTTTCGAACTTGCTATCTCAGCATTAATAATTGACAATTAGTAGTTACCCCTATCCCTTCACCTTACTCAGCGCCATAAGCTTTACCATCCAATCTGGCAGCGGTTTTTTATCTTTTCTTTCTTGCAGGTTGTAGTACCAGTTTAGTTTTTTAAGGATAGGAACTTTATGTGTTTCTACCAATTCTATAAGCGTTGCATCTGGGTCCTCCATATAGCAGAAACGGCCACCAGCATTTTCCATCTCAAAGCAGGACTCGCTGTCTACTGTAAATTGTACATCCTTCAATGCTGCTTTTTCTTTTAATGCAGTCATATTCGTTACATCAAAACAAAGGTGAATGTATCCGGCATCGCCCCAATACCTGTTTGCAAATATTTTTTTTCCTGTGTAGTTTTTAGCCTGCACAAGATCTATATCTATGTAACCCAGTAAGCGGGAAAAGGCGCCTATTTCATTGAGGGGTTTGTGCATTTTGGTGACTACAAACTCTTCATCAGGATGCTTCGGATGTGCGTAATTTTTTTCTTTTCTTATTTGTTCCAATCCTAGAATACTATTGTAAAAGGTAGCACTCCTGTTCATATCACTTACGCCTATTACAGCCCCACATACGCCGGCGCAAACATGGTTCTGTTTTGTACCAAAAAGCTTTCGAGCCTCTACGATCTGAAAATGATTGCCGTACTTATCCTCCAGCCAGAAGTACTTTACGCCATCTTCTGCTTCTAAAATAGCAGACGTAATGCAACTTTCCTGTTGCATCATAAATGCATGGGCTGCTATCACAGAGGCAGCTTTTATTTTGAGGGCAAAAATTCCCAGATCTCCAAACCTGGGTTTGTGTGCGGGCTCTAAGCACTTTTTGTTTTTATACTGCCACAGTTCAAGTCCGCCACCACCCTGCATATTCATGGTTAGCATTGCCCGCCGGTTGTATGTAGTGTCGCCGGTGTACTGTGTCATAAGTGTGGCAGAGGCCTCATCATCAAACACCAATACCTCAAAACCCAGAAGATTTTTATAATAGACAGCTGCTTCCGCTGCATTACCAGTGCCTATTCCCGCCTGCTGTATTCCTGATATTAAATTCATTCTTCGTTCCTGCCTTTTTGAGAGAAATCGTTGTGCTGCCTATACGTTATAATTTCAATTTCTTTTTATAAGCCTCTGCTATAAGTTTGGTATCCATACCTGCTTTGTATTGCTTAACAGCAGCTATATTAGCTTTTTGCACCTTTAACCAACTGTTCTGTTTATATTTTCGAGTACTTACCAGTACATAATCTTTCATTATTTTATATTTCCCTTCTCCCTTTGAGCGACGGGTAATATCATAGTCTTCCATTATGACCTTAGACTCATCAAAGCCACCAAGCTTTTGAAACAGGTACTTTTTTATAAAAAATCCCTGATCTCCGCCATAACATTCGAACAGGTCAAAGCGTGTGAAAAAAGCGTTCATTTTTAAAAAAACGCTGTCGCTGTCAAATTTTGTTTTCCACCTGCCACAGTCATACCCTTCCTTTACGGAATCATATACCTGTAGCGCAAATCTTGGCGGCGGAACGGTATCTGCATGTATAAAAAGTAAAGTTTCTCCCGATGCTTCGTGAGCGCCATAATTCATTTGCGCTGCTCTGCTCTTAGTGCCGGCTCTTAAAACCTTTACAGCAAGCTTTTGTGCTTCAGTTACTGTTTTATCCGTACTGCCACCATCTACCAATATAATCTCTGCTACAAGATCATTACTTTGTTGCAAAAGATAAGATAGCAGACTTGTAATCTGCTCTGCTTCGTTATATGTAGGAATAATTATAGAGATCATTTCTTAGCTGCACAATGATAGCGAAAATTTGCACTATTGATTATCTTTAGAAAAACAGTTTTTCTGTAGAGGCAAAAATTCCACTTTAATTAATATTATCACATACGTAAAATGAGTTCACTTAGTGTAACGACCATACAAGTCAATCTTTCCTGGGAAGATAAGGAAACCAACCTGGCACAATTTGCAGAAAAAATAATTTCGCTGCGGGGCAAGACAGAGGTAGTAGTGCTGCCAGAAATGTTTTCTACCGGTTTTAGTATGAAACCCGAAGTACTAGCAGAACCTATGACAGGCAAAACAATAAGCTGGCTAAAAAATCTGAGTAAAGAAAATAACCTTGTGCTCATAGGAAGCCTTATGATAGAAGATGAAGGAAATTATTATAACCGCCTTCTTTGTGTCTTGCCCAACGGTACAATAGGACATTATGATAAGCGTCATTTATTTAGTTATGCCGGCGAAGAAAAATATTTTAGTGCCGGTAGCCGCCGACTAATAGCTTCTGTAAAAGGCTGGAAGCTTTGCCTGCAGGTTTGTTATGACTTACGCTTCCCTGTGTGGGCGAGACAGCAGCAAAAAGATAACACTCCCGAGTATGACGCACTTATATATGTAGCTAACTGGCCTGAAAAGCGCAAGCATGCCTGGAAGACATTACTCACCGCGAGGGCTATAGAAAACCAATGCTATGTAGTAGGGGTAAATAGGGTGGGAAATGACGGACACGATATACCGCATAGCGGCGATACTATGGTTATAGATGCGCTGGGAAAAACACTGTATCACTGTGAGGGAAAGGAAGACACACATACCGTAGTCTTGCAAAAAGACGAATTAAATACGGTGAGAGAAAGGTTTCCGTTTTGGAAAGATGGGGATGGGTTTGATATAAAATTGTAATATTACAATCAGAAATCAATTACTTAAAGCAGATGAGAGATCCGTATACATCCTCGCCACCTTATCTGGTGGGTCTACTATGTTTAATTCCACTCGTGGGTGCGTTTGTGGGTATTGTACTTATTATATTAGGATTAGTAAAGTACAAGGATAAATTACTTACCATTATAGGAGCATTTGGCGTCTTATTTACCATTGGCGTATATTCTTTTTTATTCTATTACATGAAAAACGGCGATCTCTCTAAGCAGGGTTTTGCACAGATTTCTCAAATGCAATTAAATAGTTTGATAAAAAATATTGAATTTTATAATATTGAGAATGGTCACTATCCTGATAACTTAAAAGATCTTTTACAGAAGGACAACGTTGTATCTATTTACGATCCTATACAAACTGTACAGCAGCGAGAAAATACCATGTACAACTATGAAAAAACAGGGGACAAATATCAATTGTTTTCCTCTGGAGAAGATGGTGTTCCCAAAACTAGTGACGACCTGTTTCCTGTTGTAACAATTTCTGATAGTAGTAGAATAGGATACATTAGAGTAAGATGAAAAACTGTGAGGGAAAGGTTTCCGTTTTGGAATGATGGAGAAGAGTTGATATAAAAATGCAATTGCTTTAATCTTTTTCAAATCACCTCATTCTCAAATTTTCAAATCACTACACCACCTTACTCACATACCTTCCCTTCCTCACAATCAATAATTCTGTAATGAAAATAAGCACCAGACTTATCACGGTTGAGATAAGGATCTTTATAAGAAAATAGAGTACATCGCCAAACTGCCAGGCCTGCAAAATGTATAACCAGCTATGATGAAATACCGCTAGTACGCCGGCGAACAAAAGGTAACTCATCATGCCGCCCATACTGGTGGCACTTGGTGCTTCGTAGCTGGCTTCATTTGCGCCCCGCTGTGGTATAAAAATGTTTATAAGGAAAGGTCGCAAGTAGGCAACCAACACACAGGCGGCGGCATGATAACCGGGCTGGTGATGGAAACTGTCGATCGTAAAACCAAGTACAAAGCCAATAGCCAGTAATAAAACCCGGTTTATAGAGAAAGGCAACCATAGCAGAAATAGAAAGTATAAATATGGCGTCACCATACTATGCAGCTGAATATTATCGAGTACATATACCTGTAAAAGTACAAAAATAAAAAAACGCACTATGGTTTTTACAATCAAGCTCATATTATTTAAGACGCTTTTGCAGCATGCTGTCAATAGCAGCTTTTTGATTATTTAAGATCACGTATCCAAATTGCAAACTATAGAAGTTTGCTGCGCTCTTCACCATTATACGCAGAGAGCTTGTACTCTTTTCTTTGTACACGGCATCTACTCTTCCTATCATAAGCGCCTTGGGGAAAATGGTACTAAAGCCACTTGTAAGCACGCTATCCCCCTTTTTTATCTCTGTGCCTTTTGGGATATTACTAAGGGTAAGTAAGTTTGGTTCCTTACCGTCCCAACTTATAGTACCTACTTCTCCGGTGCGGTATAGCTGGGCACTTATTTTACTATCGCTATGCAGCAAACTCATTACGGTGGCATACCTACCACTCACTTCTGTAACCACGCCTATCACTCCATTATTTGCATCTACCACAGCTGCTTGTGGTGTAAATGAGGGAACATTGTCGCCGGCAAGAACGATATAGTTATTTTTTTCTGCCACGCCATTGGCTACCACTTTTGCTCCCAGATATTCAAACTTTCTGTAGCGCACTACGGAGTCTATGCGCATTGTATCTACAAATGTGCGGGTGGTACTATCTGGAAGGTCGTAGTTGCTGCGCAGCTTATTATAGAGTGCTTCGTTAGCCGCCAGCAGAGAGTCATTTGTGCGTTTCAGGTGAAAATAATACTGCACCTTATTGTACTGTTTATTTATACCACCAGTAAGTTTATTGGCCGTGTGGCCAAACATAGCATGCTGGTATTTACTATAGGAAACTATAAGGTATATGCTCACCCCCTGAAATAGTATGAATAACAGGAAAACAAAATAGCGGCGAATGAACAGAAAAATATTACGCACGGTAGTGTACTGCTTTGTGATGAATCATCACGGGTTATTAATATTAAATGGCTAAAGCCATTGAGCAAAATTTATAGCTGTAAAACTAAAAAAGACCGTGTAAGCTTGCTAAAGTCTGCGCACACGGTCTTCCTATTGTATTTTTTAAGATAGACGGTGCTCTTTAACGCATCACAAATGGATATCTATCGTAGTTTTTGAGCGCAAGTCCTGTACCGCGTACCACACTCTTAAGCGGGTCGTCTGCTACATGTACCGGCAACTTTATCTTATTCGCAATACGTTTTTCCAGGCCACGAAGCAAAGCTCCACCTCCTGTAATGTATAGCCCACGGCGATAAATATCTGCTGCCAGCTCAGGAGGAGTAGTTTCCAGTGCCTTAAGGATAGCCTCTTCTATTTTAAAGATGCTTTTATCCAGTGCCTCTGCCACTTCCTGGTAGCTCACCATTACCTGCTTAGGAATGCCGGTTACAAGATCACGACCATTTACCGGAATATCATCCGGCGGGTTGTCCAGATCCTTCATGGCAGCTCCTACCTGTATTTTTATTTGCTCTGCAGTGCGCTCTCCTATAAGTAGGCTATGGTAGCGGCGAAGGGCCTCCATAATGTCTGCGGTAAATTCATCTCCCGCTATTCTTATGCTTTGGTCGCACACTATACCAGCGAGCGCTATCACGGTGATGCCCGTTGTTCCTCCCCCAATATCTATAATCATGTTGCCCACCGGCTCTTCCACATCTATTCCTATTCCCAGTGCAGCGGCCATAGGCTCATGTATAAGATATACTTCCTTTGCTCCTGCCTGCTCTGCACTATCCCTTACCGCACGTTTTTCTACCTCGGTAATGCTACTTGGGATGCATATCATCATTCTCCAGCTGGGAGCGAGCCATGGCTTCTTAGGATATACCATTTTTATAAGCTCGCGAATCATTAGTTCCGCAGCATTAAAGTCGGCTATTACGCCATCTCTAAGCGGGCGGACGGTCTTTATACTTTCGTGGGTCTTCTCGTGCATCATGAGGGCTTTTTTGCCCACGGCGAGGAGTGTTTTAGGATTGTTTCTGTCTAGTGCCACGATGGATGGCTCATTTACCACCACCTCGTCATTATGTATGATAAGGGTATTGGCAGTACCCAAATCTATTGCAATTTCTTGCGTAAAAAAGCTAAATAATCCCATTTTATATTACAGTAAACTATTAGTCAAAAGTTGAATGCCGCAAAGGTGCTTATAAAAAGTGGAATTACAAGGGGGATTAATTGGAAAATCTAGTAATAAAGCCAGATGGTTTTGGCAATTATGTTAACGTAATTGTAAAGGTTTATATATTAGGATAATCAAATGAAAATTTAAACAGATTACTGCTTTTATAAAACACTCTCTGAGTTCAATCTGTATAAAGGCTGCAAAATCGTTATTTTGAAACCAATTGCCCTTTTAACCCTTAATAAAATTTCTTACTTATGATAAAAGGACTTTTTGAAACCCACCTCTTCGTAGAAAATCTGGATAAGTCTGTAGCATTTTACCGAGACATTCTGGGCCTGCAGCAGTGTCATTATAATGAAGAAAGGCCGGTAGCATTTTTCTGGATAGGGAAGCCGCAGGAATACATGCTGGGTTTGTGGGAGAAACCAAAAGAGCAGATAGACATCAGGCATTTTGCTTTTAGGTGCGACAAAGATTTTATATTAAATGACGCTTCTGCCTTTCTACAAAAGCATAATCTAAAACCGTATAATTTTTTAAATGATGGCAGTACTCGTCCTATGGTTTTTGCCTGGATGCCCGCTTTGGCCATTTACTTTAATGACCCGGATGGGCATGTGTTGGAGTTTATATCCATACTGGAAGGAGAAGCCAATATGGAGCTGGGAGTGATAAGTTATGAAGAATGGGTGGAGAAGAATTCTGCTGTTTAAATAATGCTTCTGAAAGCCTAAATTAATTACAAAAAGTTATATTTTTAAATCACGTTTCTTCACCTCAATATGTTTTAAAAAAATACCCATGGAATTACTACTACCCGAATGGACAATGATTGCATGGTTTTCACTTAGTGTAATAACGTTAGTACTTATGCTTATTGCTTTGTACAGCATACTTACATCAAAGTTTCAAAGTAGCAGAAAGCAGCTCACTTATACCATTGGAGTTGTTCTACTTCCAATTATAGGCGCTGTGATTTATCTAAAGAATCGAAAAAAAATCTGGCAGGAATTGTAGAGAATCTTTCATTACCTTGACGGCATATTTACAGCATGAACAATTCTCCACAAAACAAGATTGCTCTTCTCGTACACGCCTGCGACCGCTATGAATTTCTCTATCGCGGGTTTGAGGTTTTTTACAACAAATTTTGGACTGGGGATATTATGGCAAACTTATATTTTGCCACTGAAGTAAAAACTGCGAGAGTAGAGGGATTTACCAATATACAATCTGGCAAAGGGGAGTGGTCTGACAGGCTTATAAAATTGCTTAAAGAGGAAATAGAAGAAGAGTACGTTTTATACATGCAAGAAGATATGTGGTTTACAAAACCCGTAAACGCAAAGCTGCTTAATGAGGTTTTACTTTACGCAGAAAAAGAAAATATTGATTGTATAAAACTGCACAGTTCAGAAGTATACAAGACAAAAGGAGAAGGTGTTTTCTTTAGTGGATTACAATTGGCCAAACTGGATAAGCAAGCTTCAAAATTTCTTATGTCGCATCAAGTAACGCTTTGGAAAAAATCTTATCTCCTGCAACAGCTGGGAAAAAATGAACACCCCTGGCGTAATGAGCGCAAAGCCAGTAAGCGCATGCAAGCAGATAGTGCCTCCATTTACCAAATAGATCTTTTCGCAGAAAATGGAAAACCGGCTATAAACGAAAACAAAGATGAGAGGAGCAGAAGTGAATACTTTACCGTTTCACAAAACAGTGTGCTCAATGAAAATGTAGAACACTTTATAGATGTTCTTAACAATACTGGAGAAGACGAAAACTATCTAGCCCAACTAAAGAAACACTACGAAGAACAGATCACACACGATGGCTTGCCTAAGCCGAGGAAGGAAGATTGGTTTAAAAAGTTGCGAAAGAAGATAGGGTTGTAAATTTTGTTAGCTGTTTAGAAACATTATTGCATTTGTATCTTTTCACAAGGAAGTTTTTTAATGACGTTCAGTACGAAATGTTTTACTAAGACCATCTCTTATGTAATCTGCCCCCTTACCCGTGCCCTGCTTCCCCTCTTGCTGAGCAGTTATTGTATACTATAATTTGACTTTTCTTTTTTTTCTGTCCCCGGCAAATAAAACCTCCGATGTTTTATGAAACAATGTCATCCTGAAATCACCGGGTCTTAGAGCATTTAAGAATACGGGTCCTTCCGGCCTTACAGACTTTATAATTTCTCCAAACCTTTCTTCGCCCTTGTGGTACTGTAGACTGTCAGCGTATTCTGTGATAAGAATAAGATCAAAGTCTGCTACAAAATCTGCCTGGGCAGACAGGATCTTGTAGGATTTGATAACGCCTTTTTTTAATGCTATGTCTCTAAATA
>JBBKWE010000060.1:0-9158 GCA_037968795.1 Ferruginibacter sp. | reverse complement strand
GCTTCGCCTACACAGGATCAGCTCTATGTGCTTACAGCTAGCTCGCCCGCAGGCTGTGGCAGCAGTGCAGATAGTGTATGGGTGCGGGTTTTTAAAGGAATATTTTTACCTACTGCATTTACACCAAACGGAGATGGGATTAATGACAGGTGGAATACAAGTTCATTGGCGCTCTTATCCAACTTTACTTTAAGGATTTATAACAGATATGGTACTCCGGTTTTTGAGAGTAGAAACCCTACAATTATTTGGGATGGCAGGTACAAAGGCAGACTACAACCCACTGGTAATTATGTGTACATTATCCAAAGTAGTGATAGGCCAGTATTAAAAGGCAGTGTACTTCTATTGAGGTAATGGCGTCTTAGCTATAGCTAGTCTGTGAATAAATTCTTAAACTTACAACAGTTGATACTTAGAATGATCCTTTCCTATGACTGATGCGTATATAACACTACAAACGAAAATCACAAAATACAGCAACATGAAAAAATTAGGATTTATACTGTGCACGCTAGCACTCTTAGCATTTGGATGCAATGCACAGCAGAAAGCAAAAACGGAAGTAAAAACAACTACGCAACCAAAATACGAGGTTACAAAAACAGATGCAGAGTGGCGAAAGCAGCTCACTGGTTTACAGTATGAGGTTGCCAGAAAAGCAGGCACTGAAACTCCTTTTAAGAATAAATATTGGGATAATCACGAGCAAGGAATTTACAAATGTATAGGCTGCGACCTTCCATTATACGACAGCAAAACAAAGTTTGAAAGTGGAACTGGTTGGCCAAGCTTTTACCAGCCCATAGCTGATAAAAATATTATTGTAGGACAAGACAACAGTTATGGAATGAGCAGAGACGAAGTACTTTGCAAGAGGTGCGGAAGCCATCTGGGTCATGTGTTCAATGATGGACCAAAGCCAACAGGACTACGTTACTGCATGAATTCTGCAGCAATGACTTTTGTAAAAGCTAAGTAGAAAAAAAGCTAGAAATATAAAAAGCCATACCTTTTGAACGGTGTGGCTTTTTTCTTGCATAAAAGAAAAATATTTCATTTCAATAAGGAGCTTTACGGTATTGCACTAACTTTAACTTACAATAAATTACAAAAGTGGAAAAAGAAATTTTCATGAATGAGGCTGTAGCCTTATCTTCCAAAGCAATAAAAGAAACTACGGGTGGCCCTTTTGGCTGCGTGGTAGTGAAGGATGGCGAAATCATTGGCCGTGGAAAAAATAATGTAACCGCTCACAATGACCCCACAGCACATGCAGAGGTTGTCGCCATAAGAGATGCTTGTAAGCAGCTAGGGAGTTTTCAACTTACCGGCTGTATTATCTATACTTCTTGTGAGCCTTGCCCCATGTGCCTTGGAGCAATTTACTGGGCAAGACCAGATAAAGTGTATTATGCGAATGACAGGCAAGATGCTGCTGCTGTGGGTTTTGATGATGAATTTATATACAAAGAATTGCAGCTACCTATAACCGAAAGAAAGATTTCAATGATACATATGCCCAGTAAAAGAGCGCAGGAGGTATTTGCTCAATGGAAAATCAAAAGCGACAAAGTAAAGTACTGATTGCTCAGCTTTACATAAAACTGAATGCTACCGGTAATTCCTTTCCACACCTTTCCTACTCCATAAACCACCACTTTCTTGGCTTCTCTTTTTCCAATCCGAATTTTTGGATACTCTCTATTTTCAGGTATTCGACAGCTTCTTCAATAGAATCTGTAAATAAAAATAAATTGAGGTCTTCCGGCGAGATAGTTTCTTCCTTTTTCATAAGTTCTATGTGCTCTACTACATGCTTATAGAATTCTTTTTCAAATATTATCACAGGGAAGCCACTTACTTTTCGTGTTTGTATGAGGGTAACCGCTTCAAAGAATTCGTCCAATGTACCAAAGCCACCCGGCATAACTACAAATGCGTAACTATATTTTGCCAAAAGATTTTTCCGAACAAAGAAGTATTTTATGTTTACCCATTTATCTAGGTATGGATTATGACCTTGCTCATGTGGCAACACAATATTGCAGCCCACACTCCTGCCGCCTACGTCTTTAGCGCCTCTGTTAGCAGCTTCCATTACGCCTGGGCCACCTCCAGTCATTATCGTAAAACCTAGTTTAGCTATTTCTCCGGCAAGTTTTTGTGTTTTCTTATAGTAAGGATGCGTTTCGGGGAATCTTGCAGAACCAAAAATCGTCACACAAGGTCCTACAAAATGCAGTGTTCTAAATCCTTTTATAAACTCATTCATCACGCTAAGGGTAAACTTAAAATCTTTCCACCTGCTCTGCGGTCCCTCCAGAAATTTAATTTCTGTCTTATGTTGGTTATCCATTGGTTTTTAAATTCATTTTAATAATCAATCTAAATATTTTACTCCCGCTAAATATATTCTAAATTAGCATCGTATCACTACATTTACGCGAATAAGAATCTATGTTAAGTAATTTTTTGCAAAGTATACTTCGGGAGCCCGTTAGCGGAGACATTTTGCACTATGATGCAGACAAGAATATCCTTGTAGCAAACCTGTCTGGCAAAACATATTCTATTATACAGGAGGTGCCTCATTTTGTGAAGGCAGAAAAAAAATCTTCAATTGCTTCTAAAGCAGCCGAAGGCTTTGATCCGATAGAGCACTACAATAAGGATGCAAGCAACAATGATTATTTTGAGAAAGAATCTTATGGCCCTACGAGAGAGCAAAGACGGCGCAACAGACAAACCATACTAAATTCTATTAATCGTAGCCGGTCTGTAATACTTGACATTGGCAGCGGTAGTTCGTGGGTGGCAAAACATTTTTCATCAACAGACTATACAGTTATATCCATGGACGTAGCTTCTGCAAACGCCATTATAGCTAAGCAGCTAATAGCAAGAATTAATCATGAGGCTGTAGTAGCAAGTGGAGAGGCACTACCCTTCGCAGACAATACCTTCGATTTTATAATCGCTTCTGAGGTCATAGAACATCTCGTAGATCCTAAAAAGGTAATAGCACATTGGATGACCAAGCTGGTAGCTGGCGGACAATTAATTATGGTAACACCTTTTGATGAAAAAATAATTTTTCACACTTGTATTCACTGTAATAACCTTACACCTGCAGATGCACACCTACATAGCTTCAATAAAGAAAATATAAAAAATTATTTGCCAGAAAAATTGCAGAAATGCGAGTTGAGGACTATAAGTAATAAGTATGCAATAAAGACAAAACTGTATTACTTTTTGCGATTTCTGCCGTATGAGTTATGGTCTTCATTGGACAAAACATTAAATTTCCTGATAAAAAAACCTACTTTGTTTTTCATAAAACTCACAAAGAAGTAAATGAATAGCCCTGTAGAAAATATTGCGGAACTTAGCTGGGTACAACGATTCCTGCATAGGATAAGCTTTCTCGCCATAGGTTCTATAATAAAGTTTATAGTACAGTTTGCTATCATCGTTATTTATTCGAATTATTTATCGCTCACACAATACGGTGAATACCAGTTTCTTTGGTTATTCCTCAATTTCTTTAGTATCCTCGGACTCTTTGGCTTTACATCAATGCTTCTTGGCACCCCTGTTCTGCATCTTGCAGTCTGGATCAAAAAAAATAAGAAGTATATAATTACGGGTGTTGTTGCCATCAATGCGCTAGCAGTAAGCTTTCTTTTTATTTACTCCAATTACCTATCTACAGAAGCCAGAATCTTGCTTGTTGTTCTTCTTATACTACAAAATATAAGTACAATAGCTGAAACAATTCTAATTAAAAATGAGCAGGAGAAAAGGGTTTTCATTTCTAATATGGCATACGTAATATTGTATGCTGCCATTCATCTTTACGCCATTTTTTCTAATTATGAATTAAGCCTTATCATTTACGGTGTATGCACCGCCATTGCAGTGAAAACTGGCATTCTATTGTATAAGTTTCGTCTACAAAATAAGACTCTTGCCCGGAAAGTACACATAGGGAGAGAGTGGCTCCTGCTGGGAATAAATGACATGCTGGGCATAATGGTAAAGTGGATAGATAAGTGGCTCATTTTATTTTTTCTTTCTGCTGCTGAGTTTGCTATCTACTTTAACGCTACTTACGAGATTCCAATATTCCTATTGCTTCTAAGTGCCGTGGGAAATATTACTCTGGTAGAAATGAGCAAAGAAACGCTTCAAAATCTGGAAAGAGTACAATCGCTATTTCATAACTCTGCTATCATTCTAGCCTGTATTGCTTTTCCTTCTTTTTGGTTTTTAATGCTGTATGCAGAGGAGTTTATCCTGCTCATTTTCGGAAGCAAATATGCAGATGCGATCACAATCTTTCAAGTAAGTATTCTGGTTATCCCGGTAAGAATCATTTACAGTACGTCTATACTGCAGGTTTTTAATAGGACAAGTATCATTGTAAAAGGTGCGGTTTATGATTTTATAATTGCCGTTATTTTCATGATAATTTTCTACCCATTATGGGGAATGGAAGGCTTGGCACTTGCTTTTGTTATAAGTACTTACTTACAGGTAGGTTATTACCTTTTTCATACCGGCAAATTAATATCTAAACCAATGAATTTTTTATTGCCTGTAAGTAAACTTAGTTTGCTGTTTGTAATTTTTGGAGCGCTCATCTGGGTAATTAAACTTGCTTCTTTTCAACTATCAGATAATTTAAGTGTGACATTAGGTGCCGTGATCTGCATTGTAATTATTGGTAGTTCCTGCTTACTTTACTACAAAAAAATTCATCTTTCAGAAATCGGCGGATAGGACAAGCTTTATTTTAATAGCAAATCTTCTGCCCCGAAAGATTTACAGATTTACTGTAAAAAAACAACGCCGTGAATGCAAACCAAGGAATGTATGTAATACCCATGAATACGTAATCGAATAGTAAAAAACAACATAAGAAAATACCCAAAAACCTGTCGAATTTTTTTGTGATTAATCCAACGAGAAATGAAAGCTCAATGAAAGTTGCCCCAACATAAATAAACCACGAAGCCATAGGATTGTGTACCCAGAATTCAATAAAGCTTTTATAAGCACTAGTACC
This sequence comes from Ferruginibacter sp., assembly GCA_037968795.1. Taxonomy (GTDB): domain Bacteria; phylum Bacteroidota; class Bacteroidia; order Chitinophagales; family Chitinophagaceae; genus Ferruginibacter. Next base: position 4,084 of record JBBKWE010000060.1, on the reverse strand, counting down.
AATACCTGTAAGCATACTGCTATGTTGTTGAATTAAAATTGCAGAGAACTGCTCTGTATTAAACAAGGCACCAAAAAGAACCTTGTAAAGACCGGAGGAGAAAAAAAACAAGATGAATATAATACGAAGGCAATTAAAGACAAGAAAAAAATGTACTGTCTTTCTGTATAAAAATAGTAATGGAAGCAATACAAACGCTATGTAAGTTTCCATACTATAATGAGCAGTAGCGCAAATAAGCATAAAATAAAAAAGGGCAAAGAAAGAAGTTAGCATGGCTAATGCAGGTTGTATTCTTCTCCTTCTTATAACCGAAAATGTGAGCGCAAATGGCAATAAGATATTTATGACATCTAGTATAATTCTAAAACTCTGTGATTGTATAACCTCCTTGCCAGCACCCGTAAGTAAAATAAATTGTAGTGTAAAATCAAGTCGATTGTGCAGCAGCACAGGTTGCCACTGAGACAGAAGCATACCATGACCAAGATCCCAGACTGTGCTTACAACAAAAACAATAAGATATATAAAAGCGATCGGCCTGATCTGCTTATCATTTTTACTGAGCATAGTGCAATAACTTTTTTTCTGATCCTATAGTATAAACCCCTTTGTGATAGCCGTAGAATTGAGAATATATAAGTAATGAATTGATTTTATGACCCACAATTTTTTCTGTATTTTCTAAGTACCATTCCGCAAAAGAATTTTCAGATAAGGGAGGAACGAATTTTTTTAAAATCAGATCTTTATTCGAACTTATGTTCTTCAAGATAGGAAAAACTGTTTCGAAAATATTCTGATTTCTTACCGCACTATTCTGATAATAATCTATCGGCGTGATAAGCTTATCTCTTTCTACACAAGATAATTTTGAAAGGTCAATTGGTTTTCCATTGGCAACAAACTTATAAGCAAATACAGAATCATTAAGATATAGAGGGCCACTGTACATTCCATACTGGAACAGGGGCGATACAGTCATACCTCGCTTTATATTCACTACGATAAATGCGAGGACAAATAATACGAAAGCAAAGAATAGTATTTTATTATTTCGAAATAAAACAATAAGAAATATGGGATTGCGTTTCATGCCTTGTTGCACTGGTAAAGTAAAAAGGAAAAGGTAAACTAAAATAGGGAATTGATATGTATAAAGGGAATCGCGGGTACAATTTAAAAAAATGCAAAACAAAAAAGCCACCACGAAATAAATCCGCAGTGGCTTAATAATGTGTGGAGAATAGCGGGGTCGAACCGCTGACCTCTTGCATGCCATGCAAGCGCTCTACCAACTGAGCTAATTCCCCAGTTTTAAAAGGAGTGCAAATATAATAGCATAATACTAAAACTCCGCACTCCTTTTAAAATAAAATACTATAAGCCCTTCTCTCTTCTATTCCGTTTATTATCTTCTCCTCTCTTCTAATCTCCCCACACCTCATCTTCTCCTTTCAGCCATCTTTTTACCAGCTCTGTTGTTACAGACTTAGGACGCTCCAGTGGCATTCCAAGGGCACGATCCCAGCAAAGGTTTGCCAGCACTCCAAGGGAGCGAGAAACGGCAAAGAGCACTGTATAAAATTCGTATTCCTCCATTCCATAATACACTAGAAGCGCACCACTATGCGCATCTACATTTGGCCATGGATTTTTTATTTTGGCAATAGACCCCAGCACCTCCGGAACAGTTTCATAAACTGTCCATACGGTATTTACTAGTGGATCATCGGGCATGTGCTTCTTACCAAAGTTCATTTGTGCCGTAAACCTTGGATCTGTTTGACGAAGAACGGCATGACCATAGCCAGGCACTACTTTTCCTTCGCTAAGTGTTTCCTTTACATATGCCTCTATTTGCTCCTTGGTAGGAGACTCGCTTCCTATCTTTTCTCTAAGTTCAAAAATCCACTTAATAACTTCCTGGTTCGCAAGACCGTGCAGCGGACCAGCAAGGCCATTCATACCAGCGGCCAGGCTGAGATAAGGATCACTTAGTGCTGAACCGACAAGATGCGTTGCGTGTGCACTCACATTACCGCCTTCATGATCTGCGTGTATGGTCATATACAAACGCATCAGATCCTGGAAACCTTCATCTTCAAAACCCATCATGTGAGCAAAATTTCCTGACCAGTCTAATAAACCATTTGGCTGAATGTGTTCTCCGCCTTTATATTTTCTTCTATATATGTATGCCGCTATTCTGGGAAGACGAGCTATGAGATCCATAGAATCATCAAAAGTGGCATCCCAGTAATCTTTTTTACTCATGCCTTTAGCATACCGCTTTGCAAACTGGCTTTCGGTCTGTAGTGCCATTATACCAGTCACAAATTGCGTCATTGGGTGCGATGTTATAGGCAAGGCATCAATTGTAGCAAATACGTGATTGGGCACGTGGCTCCTGCGCTGCCACACTTCCCCTACATGCTGTGCATCTGCAGCAGTAGGCATGCTACCTACCAGCATCAGATAAAAAAGTCCTTCGGGAAGGGGTTCGTCTCCTCCATCTGCCTTGGGTAGTTTTTCTCTTAGTTCCGGAATGGAATACCCTCTAAATCTAATTCCATCTTGCGCATCCAGCAAGCTGGTTTCAGAAACCAGTCCAGTCATTCCACGCATTCCTGCATATATCTGTGAAAGCGTTACCTCACCTATAACTTTATCTCCATGCTCCTTTAATATTCCCTTAATTTCCTCCCCTACGGCAGTAAATTTTTCTTGAAACCTATCTTTTATTATACCCATGATTAATTGTAATTTATAATGTGAAAAGTGCTAAACTGTTGAACTAATAACAGTATTTGAAATCGATTGTTTTTCGTTACTAGAACGCCTCTAAAATACGAATGGAAACTCTGTTAGACAAAACTTTGTGGGTATATATTTTGGAAAGAAGATTTTCTCAATTTGCTGTCGTATTTACACTAAAATATCAAAATCACCGAAAATAAAAAGCTGTGCTATTTAGGGGCTCTTTTGTAAATGTAAAAGGCTAGCAAACCAAAAATAATATTGGGAGTCCAGGCGGCTAGAAAGGGACTAAAACTACCTTGCGTGGCAAATACCACGCTCAGTCTGCTAAACAAGATATAAGCGACACTTATAATGATTCCCACTGCCAGGTGAGCACCACTTCCCCCACGCACTTTCCGTGAAGCAAGAGAAACCCCTATGAGGGTGAGTATAAGCACAGAAACCGGTATAGCGTCTCTATTGTACCGCTCTACCAGCAAGGCATTTACATTATCTGCTCCCCGGCGTTTTTCACTTTCTATAAATTTATTTAGCTGCTTTGTACTCATCTGATCTTTAAGCAGATCATCATTTCTAAGATCAATAGGTTTAAAGTCATAGCGTGCCCATTTCTCCATACTAATCACAACCTTCTCACTTATGCTATCAAAAAAGCGTTCCTGCACATAATTGAACTTCCATTTATTATTTGACGTATCCCAGCTAAAGTTAGCTGCCCGCATATTGTAATGCAGTTTCTTATTTTTAAAAGTTTGATAAAAAAATCCATTCCCTGACTTACTAATTGTGTCATATCCTTTTATTCCAACATAACTAAAGGAATCTGCTTTAAAATACACCTTGGTTTTATAACTGCTACTATTTTGCAGGTCAGGGCCATTATGTATGTACTTACGGTCAAAGTTTGCCCAGGTCTGATTGGCTTTGGGTACGAGATACTGATAACCAGCCCAAAGAAGAGCACTGAGAAATAAACCTCCAACCATAAAAGGTACCAGGTATCTTCTGAAAGAAACGCCACTGCTAAGAATGGCTATGACCTCGCTCCGCCCTGCCATTATAGAAGTAAAAAATATTACGGAAATAAAAGTAAACAAGGGAAACAGCATGGCATCTATCCTGGGAATAAAGCCCAGATAGTAGTCCTTAAATATTTGCCAGGCGGTAAGATTTGTTTTGGAAAAATCGTCGGTTTTTTCACTTATATCTACCACCACCACAATCACAGTAAATAGCAATAAGCAAAAAAAGAAGGTGGTAAGGTACTTCTTTAAAATATATTTGTCTATGATTTTCATCTGCGGCGGCAAGATACTAATGT
>JBBKWE010000059.1:0-8071 GCA_037968795.1 Ferruginibacter sp. | reverse complement strand
ATCCTTATTGCGATTTGCCAGTTCGTAAAGGGGGAAAACATGTTTCTCCTCTATTTTTTCTAAGGAGAGGTTGGTATTTTGTATGGGGAAGGTCATACAATAAAAGTAATGCAAAAGATTCCTTTCTCTTAGCACAATATGGGTTTGTTTTACGCAATCCAGATAACTATCGGGAGCAAAGGAGCAAAGGAAGCAAGGGAGGCATTTAAAAAACTTTTACGCCAGCTTCTTCCTCACTTCCGCTATCACCTCCTTCAGCCCCGCAGCATCCTGCCCTCCTGCACTTGCCAGCGTTTCACTTCCGCCGCCACCGCCCTTTATGCGAGCGGCTACTATTTCTTTTATGAGCGCAACGGCACTCAGTTTTTTTGCTTTGGCCACCGTCTCGCTCATACCTATGGCTACATGTGCTTTACCACCCACATTGGCACACAATACTACTAGATAATCGTGCAAATTGTTTTTAAGGTCCGTGCATATTTTCTTCAATCCTTCAGCAGAAGGTACTTCTACAATTTCACCTATAAAAGTGACGCCGTCAATAATTTCGTCTTTTTGCAAAATTTCATTTCTTATTCCTACCAGTTGCCTTGCTTCCAGCTGGGCAATATGCTTTGCAAGCGAAGAATTATTTGCCTGTAATTGCTCTATCGCTTTCAGCGGATCGGTATTGGTTTTCAGGGCAAGTTTTACATCATTTACAGCATCTATATTTTGTAATGCGTAGTCCATTGCTGCCTGCCCGCTTAGTGCTTCTATTCTGCGTACTCCTGCTGCTACTGCCGCTTCGCTCTTTATTACAAAGAGGCCTATCTCTCCTGTGCTGCCCACATGCGTACCGCCGCAGAGCTCCAGAGAATAGTCCTTGTCCATGATTACTACTCTTACTGTATCGCCATATTTTTCCCCAAACAAAGCCATCGCACCTAGCGCTACCGCCTCATCTTTACCCATTTCCTGTATTACTACAGGAATATTTTCTCTTACTTTTTCATTTACAATTTGCTCTACCTTTCTCGTTTCTTCCGCGGTCATTTTGCTAAAATGTGCAAAATCGAAGCGCATATATTCATCACTTACGAGGCTTCCTTTTTGAGTTACATGCGTGCCCAGCACTTGTCGTAATGCTGCATGCATAAGGTGCGTAACGCTATGATGAATGGCTATATTTTTTCTTCGCTCTGCCGGCACGGTCGCTGTGATGGTTGCCTCCACGTTTTCTGGTAATTTTTTAATGAGATGGATCACCAGATCGTTTTCCTTTTTAGTATCCTCTACGAAAATCTTTTCTTCCCCAAAAATTAAGATGCCGGTATCGCCCACCTGCCCGCCACTCTCTGCGTAGAAAGGCGTTTCTTCCAGCACCAGCTGATACATATCTTTCCCTTTTGAAGATACTTTTCTATACCGCAAAAGTTTAGTTTCTACTTCCAACTTATCATAGCCAATAAAGCCCTTGGCTGCTGTATTATTTACAACCTCCCAGTCTTCTGCACTTACCGCAGTTGCTTTTCTACTCCTCGTTTTTTGTGCCAGCATTTCTTCTTCAAAGCCTTTCTCGTCTACCTTCAAGTTGTTTTCTGCTGCTATAAGCCTGGTAAGATCTATAGGAAAACCGTAGGTATCCAATAACTCAAAAGCATCTTTGCCAGAAACCGTTTTTTCTGCTGCCTGCACGATGGTATCTATCCTGCCAAGACCTTTATCGAGCGTGCGTAAAAATCCTTCTTCTTCTTCCTGCACCACACGGCTTACAAATTCCAATTGTTTTTGCAACTCTGGGAACACTGGGGCAAATGCTGTTGCCAGCTGTGGCAGAAGCTTGTACAAAAGCGGTTGCTTGTAGTCTAAGTAGGAGTAATAATAGCGTACCGCTCTTCTTAGAATTCTACGAATTACGTATCCTGCACCAGTATTAGAAGGCAATTGCCCGTCTGCAATTGTAAAAGAAATTGCTCTTATATGATCTGCAATTACCCGAAAGGCAATACTTTCTTTGCTATCATCTGCCCTATATTCTCTGCTAGTAAGAGTGGCTATTTCTTTTATGGTTGGGGTAAATATATCTGTATCATAGTTGCTTGTTTTGCCTTGCAATACTCTTACTAGTCGTTCAAAACCCATTCCGGTATCTACATGGCGGGCAGGCAAGGGCTCCAGGCTACCATCTTTTTTTCTGTTGTATTGTATAAATACATTGTTCCAGATTTCTATTACCTGTGGGTGATCGGCGTTTACCAAACTAGCACCGCTAACAGCTTTCTTTTCTTCTTCTGTCCTGCAGTCTGCATGTATCTCTGTGCAGGGGCCGCATGGGCCGGTATCGCCCATTTCCCAGAAATTATCCTTTTTATTGCCTAGGAGAATTTGTGCTTCGGGAATCAATTCCTTCCAGGTATTATAAGCCTCCGTATCTTTTGGGATACCCTCGCCCTCATCGCCTTCAAAAATGGTAACGTAGAGGTTCTCTTTCGGTATCTTATACACTTCCGTGAGTAATTCCCAGCTCCAGGCTATCGCTTCTTTTTTAAAATATCCCTTTCTCGCATCTGCTGCATCGCCAAAACTCCAGTTTCCCAGCATCTCAAACATGGTATGATGGTAGGTATCCACTCCTACTTCTTCCAGATCGTTATGCTTTCCACTTACCCGCAGGCACTTTTGTGTGTCTGCCACCATATTGTGAGGAGCAGGTTTGTTCCCAAGGAAATAATCCTTAAAAGGGTTCATGCCAGCATTTACAAAAAGCAGGGTAGGATCATCTTTGAGCACAATAGGCGCAGAGGGCACTATCTCGTGGTCTTTACTCTTAAAGAAATCTAAAAACTGCTTTCTTATTTCTGCTGCTGTATTCATTACCTGTTCTTTTTATATATGGTAAGGGCTGTTTGACCTTAAGGTTTTATATTTGTTTCTTGTTGAAGGGAATAGCTGCCTGCATCTTTAAAGATAAAAGTGGTAATCGCGATGAGGAAAAGCGCCTTCATTGATTTTCTGACAGTGGCCCTTTACAGGGTGACTTTTTTATTTTGGCAAATGTAAGTATTAAGCCATCATTTGTAGCGTTCTTCGCTAGCAATGCAATATGAAAAAAGTAAAATATTTTTATAATACACATTCTCTCAAATATGAGAAATTCACTACGCCCGGTCGTGTGCGATTACTTCGTTTTATAGGCTTTCTTTCTGCCTTGCTGGTGAGTAGTGTTATCATTATTTCTTTGTACAATCGCTTTTTGCCCAAACCAAAAGATATAGAATCGCTGCGTAAGTACGAACTTATGCGAGATAATTACAAGCAATTGTATAGCAAAGTAAGAGATCTGCAAGGGGAAATGGCGGCACTTGAAAAGAGAGATAATGAGGTGTACAGAAGCATTTTTGAGGCTAATCCACTGCCCGATAGTGCAAGGGCAAAATTGATAGAAAAAAAGAAAGAGGTAGATAAAGTAGAGCTGCTAAATGATGACGCACTGGGAAAAGATATAGCCGCCCAACTTAATAATATAGATGCACGTATCACCTATCAGTATAGTAGTTATGAGAGTATAGAAAAACTCATAAAAAATCAGGATTCGAAGCTGGCGAGTATTCCTGCCATACAGCCGGTGAGTAATAAGCAGCTTAATAGAATTGCAAGCGGCTATGGCCTGCGCATAGATCCTGTATATGCCACTGTAAAAATGCATAAGGGTCTCGATTTTACGGCACCACAGGGCACCCCTATCTATGCTACCGGCGATGGCACCATAGCACTTGCCGGGTATAGCGAAGGTGGCTATGGCAACCATGTGGTAATAAACCACGGCTATGGCTACGAAACTTTATATGGGCATATGGTAAGGATAAAATCTCGTGCAGGGCAGAGAGTAAAAAGAGGGGAAGTAATAGGCTGGGTAGGCAGTACAGGTAAAAGTACGGGCCCACATTGCCACTACGAAGTACACGTAAATGGAGAAGCCGTAAACCCGGTTTACTTTTTTTATAATGACCTCAATGCAGAACAATACGATCAATTGCTAAAGCTGGCAGCCAGAGGAAGTGCAAAAAGTTTGGATTAAAATTGTAGCTTTATTTAAAAGTTTACAGCCACCAAAGTATGCCTCTGCCCATACTGAAATATCTATCACATGACACAATATTCCCTTTTTGACCTTCCTGATGAAGAAGCAGAGAAAATAGAGGCAAAGAAGAGAGAGAAAAAGGAAACTGTGATAGCAGAACCGGCAGGAAAAATCACTCCTCCACCGCCAGAAAAAATTATAGAAAAGCAGCCCGAGCCTATCATTGCTGAGGAAAAAGAAGTGGAGGCTCCCACAGATGAAATTCCAACAGCGCAGGAAGAAGAGAAGACAGAATATGTTATTGTAGAAGTCGAAGTATCAGGAGCTCCGCAAATAGAAGTAGATGAGTCTATCATTGACATTACTGCCATGAGTGATATCGGCAGACCCAACAAAAGAGGTAAGGCGCAGGAAGAAAAGCCAAAGTCGAAAGCTGGCAGGAAAAGCATACAAGAAATGGCCGCTACAGCAGATCTTACACGAGTACCGGCAGACGATGTTTTATACCAAAAACAATATTATAGTATAGGTGCCGTAGCAGAAATGTTTAGAGAAAATGTTTCTTTAATAAGATATTGGGCCAATGAATTTAAGGTTGTAAACCCCCGTACCAACAAAAAAGGCGATCGCCACTTCAGGCCACAGGATATAAAGAATCTGCAACTTATTCACCACTTACTTCGTCAGAAAAAATACACACTAGAAGGTGCAAAAGATTTTTTGAAAAGAGGAAAAGATGATGAGAAGCTTGCCAGTACGATAATGGAGCTCAAGAATTTGAAAGACTTTTTATTGGAGATGAAGGCGAGTTTGTAGTTGTATGATTTGAGCAAATTTTTCTGAACACGAATTAAGAAAACGATTGCAGAAGCACCCTGTTACGCAACATAAAAACGACTTATCCATTTATGAATTACATTTTTTCACTTTCCTTCTTCAATTCTTCCAAAACCTTTTCCATTTCCAGAATTTTCTTTTCCAACTCCGGGAGTTTGCGGGTAATAGCCTGCGATCGTAGTGCCTGCGCATAATCATAAGCGGGAGAACCTGTAACCGCGCTATTGGGGATTTTCATAGACTTACTCACGCCACTTTGCGCATTTATCTTACTACCGTCAGCTATTTGAATGTGGCCTACGATTCCTACCTGGCCACCTATCATTACATTCTTGCCTATTTTAGTACTTCCGCTCACGCCGCTTTGTGCCGCTATCACGCTGTTGTTTCCTACTTCTACATTATGGGCAATCTGTAACAGGTTGTCCAGCTTCGCACCGGAGCGAATAATTGTACTGCCTATAGTTGCCCGGTCTATTGTAGTATTGGCTCCTATTTCTACGCCATCGTCTATCACTACATTTCCTATCTGCGGTACTTTTTTTAGCGAGCCATCTTTTTGAGGAGCATAGCCAAAACCATCGCTGCCTATAACCGTACCGGCATGAATACTCACACCTGCCCCAACCACACAATCTTTATAAATCTTTACGGAAGCGTGAATTATCGTGCCTTCGCCTATTTTTACATTTGCCCCCAAATAACTGCCGGGGTATATCTTTACGCCTTTTGCTATTTGTGTATTTTCTCCTATGTAAGCAAAAGCGCCCACATACACCTCATCGGCTAGTTTTGCAGTTTCATGAATGAAAGAGGGTTGCTCTATACCGGTAAGTTGCTGTGTTTGTATCTGCTGATATTTCTCCAGCAAACTTGCAAAGGCACTATAGGCATCACCTACTCTTATAAGAGTGGCAGAAAGCGGCTGTCGTAGTTCCAGTTTTTCGTCTATTATAATAATACTTGCAGAAGTATTGTAGAGGTGATCTTCATACTTTGGATTTGCCAAGAATGCAAGTTGCCCCTGTTGTGCCTCTTCTATTTTCCCAAATCCACTTACCGCTGCGTCGGGGTTCCCCTCTATTTGCCCGTTTATCATCATGGCTATTTGTGCTGCGGTAAATTGCATTTGTTAGTAATTTTTGTATTAACGTTATTGAAGGCTAGCTTGTTGCCCGGGGAAACAAATGTAATATTTTTTGGTATCTCCCTGAAGGTTTTGGTGAATGAGTGCATGGTCTACCTCCGTTATATCTTTCACTGTGCCGTCTTTAAATAAAATGTTAATATGGGCATTCTTAAAATTATAAGTATTGCTCATAGCCTCGCCTCCGTACACCAGCCAGCTTACATCATCCTCAGACAACAAGAGCTGCTGCATCACTGCATTCTTTTTTGCTGCGAGTTCTTCTTGCGATGGTGGTGCAGGTAAAAACCGCACTTTCAATAAATTCCTGTTGAGTAACCCATTGCAAAGCAGGGATAAAACTTTATCCTCATGCAGGCTCCAAAGTTTTAGAGCCATCATTACGTCTGTATCATCAAGAGAACAGAATTCTTCAAGCGTTACATCTTTTAGGTCATCATTTATAAGGCTATTGAGCGGTTCCTGGCAAGGGGCTTTTATGTATCGTGCTCTGCGAATAACTTGTTTAAGCATCTGCTCCGCACTCAGTACCGTTTTGTGTAAATAGGCCTGCCAATACATTAACCGACGAGCTACTAAAAATTTTTCAATGGAGTAAATACCTTTTTCTTCTACCATTAATTGCCCTTCGTGCACGGTGAGCATTTTAATGATACGGTCATATCCTATAACCCCTTCACTTACTCCACTAAAAAAACTATCGCGAGTAAGGTAGTCCATGCGATCTACATCCAGCTGACCACTTACAAGCTGGTGAAGAAATTTTTTGCGATAAGTATTCTCAAAAATTTCAATAGCCATAGCCAAAGCGCCGCCCAGCTCCTCATTTATTTTCTTCATAATGAGAATGCCCAGCGCTTCGTGCGACATGCCCTCTGCCAGCGTTTGCTCCAGTGCATGAGAGAAAGGACCATGGCCAATGTCGTGGAGTAGAATAGCAATTTGTGCCGCTTGCTTTTCTTGTGGCGTAATTTCTATACCTTTATTACTAATTTCTTCCAGCGCCTGCGTCATAAGATGATAAGCACCCAAGGCGTGATGCAGGCGGCTATGTACCGCACCAGGGTATACAAGACTAGCCATAGCCATCTGGTTTATCCTCCGCAACCGCTGCCAGTAAGGGTGACTTATGACCTGCATTACAAGCGGGTCATCTATTGTAATAAACCCATAAACCGGGTCGTTGATTATTTTTCTCAAAAGCCTGTCTTAATTTTTGTAAAGATAATTGAATACAGGCGGAGAAAATAGCCGCTGAGCATTGTATAATACCGCACAGGTATTATAGGCAAAGGTTGACAACCCTCTTGGAAATCCCCTGGCTTGGGCCATAATTGTTTTATCTGAATTCATCATTCTTTTTCTCCCCTTGCAGGCAAATTAAAATATGCATTCTTGCTTTCACTAAGACTTTTTTTAATTATTTTAAAATTCTCTTCCGTAGGTGCAAACGAAACAAACTTACCGATGATCTTACTGCGCTTATAGACAATGATTGTGTTTTCAAATTGTGGTGAGATGTTGTTTAAATAAATTTCGGAATCTTCATCATTAAAGGACGAAACGATGGTAAGTGCTACATTCTTTAAGCCTAATTCTTTTCCTGTTTTTTTCAATTCTGTTGCTTTCTTTTCTCTTTCTGTATTTACAAATACAAAATAAACTTTCAGGTAGGCAGCTCTTTTTATACTCTCTTCTTCCAAAAAACTTATCCATTTTTTAAGGTCATCGTCTATCTTATTTTTATTGCTAAAGAATAATACGCCATTATACCAGCCATACTTACAAATGGGGCAGGTTTTTGTTCCTTCATCGGGGCCGAAGGCGTGATAAGGCGTAAAGGAAAAAACTTCCTCCCCTATTTCGTTCCCCGAAACTGAGCTATTACGCTCTACGCCGGGAATGTTCAAGCCAAGAAAAATATCTCTTTCACCCACTGGCAAATTCCCTTCCTGCACAAATCGAATTACGCCACTACCGCCACGGTTCTCCATTTTTTTCCTTAGGGCAGAGGTAAGTTTTAT
>JBBKWE010000058.1:0-33135 GCA_037968795.1 Ferruginibacter sp. | reverse complement strand
AATAACTTCCCCACTTTCACGTACTAATACACCTATTACAGGTCGATAATTTAAATCTATTTCTTCGCCGCTAGCTGGTCTAGGATAATTATCCAAAATCTCCAAATAACACAACTGTTGTCTATTATTTAAATAAATAGAAAAAGGGGTTTTTGAAAGTGAAGAAAAATTTATAACAATATTTTTATCAGTTAATAAATAGCATTCATAATTCCAGTATTCAGTCCCAACTATCAGTCTGTAAATTTTTACATTATTCTCTCCAATATAATAAAATCTATCACTTTCATAAATCCCGAAAACAAGGAACTCTACATTGTCTTCATACAAATTAGTTGGCGGCAATTCTATTTCTCCCGTTTCAGCCAAAGGGAAGAATAGCTTTTTGGTTTTTGGACTAAAAGGTAAATACACTCCGTATTGCTTAGCTCTTCTTAAAATAAAATACTTGAAATATCCATTATTGTAATAGCCGTCATTTGCAGTTATTGATTCCCATTCCGGCTTGACAATTTCACTGCCTGTCTTTAAATTTTTCACACCAAATAGTCCGTTTAATTGATAAAGTAAAAAAGAGTCTTCAACTATTATTTGATCGTAAATTACCTCGTACTTCAAAATGCCATTTGTGTCTATGAGCCCATATTTATTGTCCTTTTTCACGATAGCACAATCATTTCTCCAATTGCAATTAATTTTTATGCTGTCATAAATGTTATCAAAAAGCATATTGCCATTTTCATTTCTAACAATCCATTTGTCTTCATTTTTACCTAAAAAGAATTTGTTTGAATAACTGCAAGGTAGCTTCACTTCATCCTGATTACAATCGAAGATAACTTCACCATTCATTTTAAACATTCCGTATTTATTTTCTTTTTTTACCAGAAAATAAGGCTTAGAACTATTAAGCGAAATAGTATCGTATAGCGGCAGCAAAATAGACTTTCCCTTATTATTTACTACACCCCATTTACCATTTAGCTTCACATAATACAGATTAGCATAATCCTGCACGTACTCAATCTTGTCATAGATGGCAGGTATGCTATCTACGTATTTTATCCAAGCCCTAGACTTAACATCATAGGCTGTATCATAAATTATATATCCTCCAAGTTTCTTGTCTTTTTTATAAAGATGAAGGGTATATAAATCTTCTAAAGCTGGCCGAGTTTTTAAATACTTTTTATACCTAAGTTCTTCTTTGAGTCGCTTTTCATAATAATTACCGCAGCCACAATTAAAAAAATCGCTGTGATAAAGTTTTGAAATCTTTCCCGTTTCTACATCAACTAAATAGTTATTACCATTCCTCCCCTCTAAAGCATATTTTTCAGAATTGTATTCTTCTACTGAAAAATATTTTAGTGCTGTTATAAGTCCTACACCTTGTTTATAAATTCCGCACGGGAAAGACCAGGAACTGTCTTTTTCTCTAATTTCATTTGTAACTTCAAACAGTCCATTTAGCTTGTCTAAGAGTCTAATGCGATCAAAATTTGGTGGCACTACCCAATTACCTTTGGTATCTATAAAGCCAACTTTTTCTAGCTTATATGCTTCTGCAAAACCCTCATAAAAAGTACCAACACTATCAAAAGCTGGTGTAATTACAATTTCTCCAGTTGCGGTGGAATAGCCCCATTTATGACTTTGATTAAATGGCACTAGCGCTTTACTATCACTTTGAGCACAAGAAACGCTTAAGTGAAATGATGCTATTAGTATGAGGAAAAGTCTTATCAATGCTCGGGATTTTGGTGCGTTTCGCAGATTAAAATTGACGTGAGCTTTCCAAGATCATTCAAACGCCTTACGCCTCGTCAAATCTACCAATTTACAACTAGATATAACAAGTACGCTTCTGAATCTGTACTTTCTCCGCACAACCCCCACAAAAAAAACCCACCACATCTCTGCAGCAGGTTTTTCCTTTTTGAAATTATTTTATCAATATTTATCGCACCCCGTGCATTAATTTCTTTATCACCGGATAAAGCAGTGCAGACAGTACACCTAGTCCTACGGCTATACCGGTAAGAATCCAGAAGAAGTAGCTGAGGCCTTGCTCGGCGGCTATTTTTTCTGAGGTTTCTCCAAAGATGCCCGCCATCTTCATACCTATAGCTACGGCGAGGTACCAGATACCAAACATCATGGCTATCATACGGCCGGGAACCAGCTTACTTACATAAGAAAGTGCCACGGGCGATATACAAAGTTCGCCCATGGTATGAAAAAGGTAAACCAGTACGAGCCACACCAGACTCACGGAAGCGGTCTGTGCACCGGCAGGAATATCTGAGGCACCAAAGGCTACGAAAGCCATACCTATACCGAGCAATACCATTCCTATGGCATACTTCATATTAGCATTGGGGTTATACTTGCTCTCCCACCACTTAGAAAATAAAGGGGCGAGGGTAATGATAAATAAAGAATTGAGCACCCCAAACCATGAGGCAGGCACTTCCGCTATATCTTTCATAAATTCTGTGTAGAGCATCCAAATGGCTATAGCCCAGATGATAACAAAACTCGTAGCCAGGAAAATATTGGACAGAGCATATTTAGCAAAAGTCTTTTTAAAGAGTAGCCATAATACCCAGGTGATCACGCCAAGTGGTATGATAGTCATCAAGGAGTTTACTACTTTAAAGATCATGGCAGCACTACCTTCCAGCGTGCGTTGTGTATAGTCGCGGGCAAAGATTGTAAGCGAACTAGGTGCCTGCTCAAATATAGCCCAGAAGAAAATAGTAATAAATGCAAAGAATACAACCGCCAGCATTCTGTCTCTAATCACTTTTGTGTACTTAGGTATGCGGATTAGAAGCACAATAATAAAAAGCGACAACGCCAAGAGGATAATAAAATTAGAACCGGCAAGTCCAAATAGTTGGAAGTCAAACAAATTTTTTGCACCATTGGTTATTTTAGAAACAGGATCATTAAGTATCCATGCTAGACCAAGCGCTGCGGCGGCAAAAATGAGGGTGAGCTGTATGGAGGTAAATGGATTAAGCTTTGTTTCATCCGTAATAACCACATTAGGATCTACAATTTGCTTAACTGGTTTTTTACCAATATCTCCAAAAATGCCTTTGGCAAACCAGAACTGCAGTAAACCAAATAGCATAAATATTCCGGCAAGACCAAAACCATAACTCCAGCCTACTTTTTCGCCAAGGTAGCCACATAATAAAATTCCCAGGAACGCTCCGGCATTTACACCCATATAAAAGATAGTGTAAGCGCCATCTTTTTTCTCAGGGCGGGATACATACATTTCTGATACAATGGAAGTCATGTTAGGTTTAAAGAAACCGCTTCCAAAAACCAGGAGTGTAAGTCCCAGATATATAAAGAATGAGGTCTCCATAGCCATAGAAGCATGCCCTAATGTCATAAGCAAGGCACCAATAACCACTGCCCAGCGGTACCCTATTTTTTTATCGGCCATGTAGCCACCAAACATAGTGGACAGATATACAAGGGAAGTATAAGTACCAAAGATGGCAAAGGCGTGCTCCCGGGGCCAACCCCAGCCGCCATCTGTAAGCGATGCGGTAAAGAACATTACGAGCAAAGCCCGCATACCATAGTAGGAAAACCGCTCCCACATTTCTGTAAAAAAGAGCACAAATAACCCGGCAGGATGGCCTATAACCTTATCCTTAAACATACTTTCGATGTGTGTATTCATAAATTTCTATTTAGATTCTTGATTGATTTCCGGATCTGCAAATTCATAACCTTCCTGCTCCATTACATCGGTTTCATGATCCTCTGCGCCATGAGTGAGTTTCTTCAGTTTTTTAAGGAAGAGGATGAGCAATAAGCCAAAGGCTACGGTAAAGATCACCAGCCACATAAATGTTTTATATTCTGATGCACTTTGTTGTTCTTCTAATACGAAAGAGACGCCATAATTATTACCGTCGCCCATGTTCTCTAAATTCTGAGCAGCGTCTTTATCCTTCTCAAAACTTATACCGGCATGATAAGGTTTTTCTGCCGTTGCACCCTTTTCCTGCAGGGTGGTAAGTAAGGAAGCATTCTCTTCGGGAGTAAGCTCAAATAAGCTATTTACAGAAGAACCCGTTTTCATATCGCGATACATTACTGTCCCATTTTCCGGATACACTTCTGTTTTAAGGGAAAAATTCTTATCCCTGTTTATGGCATAATCTGTAACTTTTACTACATTATTATTTTTGTCTTTTATTTCTATTTCCTGCTCTGATAAATAAGGTAGAATGCCTGCTTTTTGTACGATCATTTTTCCGCTGTATGGCTCTAGCTGCGAAGACTCTCCTATACTTCCTGCGAGCTTATTTCCAAAACCAGTAGCGGCAAAATAAACTCCCATCATAATAGAGGCGTACTTAAGGGGTGCCAGTTTTGTAATAAAAGAAAGTGCCACCGGCGAAGTACATAATTCGCCTATGGTATGGAGGAGATAAGCCAAAAACACCCAGATCATAGCTGCTTTTCCAAATGCAGTAGCACTTGCCTCTTTGGAAGCAATCATCATAAAGACATATCCTAGTCCCATAATAATAGTACCTATCGCCATTTTGAAAATAGAGGAGGACTCTCTTCCTTTCTTCTTCCACCATATCCAAAAACCACCAATGATGGTTCCGAAAATGATTATGTACCCTGCATTAAGCGACTGGAAAACAGCAGCAGGAATTTCTTTCATGGAACCCCAATTAACGGTCCGGTCCACTTTAGCATCAGTATATAAGTTCATTAATCCCCCGGCTTGCTCAAAGGCACCCCAGAACACGATTACGATAAGGAATGAAATAAGTAATACAATTACCCGGTCTTTCTCTATTGAAGTAAGGGAGCGCTTGCTTGCAGCTTGTTCTTCTGCTGTAGCATTCTTGCTGCTATTAAATTCACCTACGCCGGCAAGGTATTTCTGCCCTGCCATATACACAATTTGCCCCAGTACCATTCCTATACCGGCAAGTCCAAAACCATAATGCCATCCATAATAATACGCTACAAGACCCACAGTAATAGAAGCGAGAAAAGCACCTATGTTTATTCCAATATAAAATATAGTAAACCCTGCATCTCTGCGTATATCGCCTTCCTTGTACAAACCACCTACCATAGTAGAGATATTGGGCTTAAGACCTCCTACACCCAGAATAATAAGAATAAGACCTGTAAAGAATGCCCAGCTCTGCGGTATAGCTAATATGCCATGTCCAAAACATAATAAAATACCACCAATAAGTACGGTTTTCTTTTGCCCCCAAAACTTATCTGCCACCCAGCCGCCGGGGATAGATGCCACATATACCAGCATGGTGTACCAGCCGTAGAGCCAGATGGCATCCTTGTTTGTCCAGCCAAGACCCGGGTCTATTGCCGTAGCAGAATTTGCCATATACAAAACCAATATGCCCCGCATTCCATAATAGGAGAACCGCTCCCACATTTCTGTAAAGAAAAGTACGAAGAGCCCCACGGGGTGTCCAAACATTTTCCTTTTTGTGTAATCTATTTGGGATCCTGCAATGGCTGTGCTCATAAGTGTGTTGATAGTTTCGTTTGTAATATGGTGTGCAACTTGCTTAAGCCGCAATTATATAATAAAATAGGAAAGCAAAAGCGAGTCAAATATATTGTTTTATTAATTGAATAACTATTTTCTACATTCAATACTCCTGTAGGTTTTTTGCGATTTTTATTACTGCTCTAAGCCGGTTAAAAGTAAAGGTTTGAAGAGAATCATTAATAAGCTTCATTTTTATTCTTTCATATTCCCGGCAAAGCAGAAAAATTAATTAGGTCAAATTACTTACATTGAGCGAGGAAAAACATTTTCACTTACAAAATAAATCATAAAAAATGGAGGAGCTTATAGAAAGTATTAAGACAAAAGCTGGCATCTCAGAAGAGCAGGCAATAAAAGCATTGGAAGCTGTAAAAGACTTTGTGGTAGAAAAATTTCCGATGATGGGTGGCGCAATAGATGGACTGCTGGGGGCACAGCACGATGAGAACGATCCCTTGTAGAAAAGGTGTCTATCCGTAGAGTTATGCGCAGCGCTCTACGGATTTGCAAATAGCAAGGAGACTTCTGTCTCCTTATTATGAACATTGAAATTTTCACGTCATTAGATATTCTTACACGCTTGGCTTAACTTAAAAGATAGAATGCGAAGACTATTTTTAACAGTACATGTAATATTGTGGCTATAATATTGCAATTATGCTAATCATTAAAAACAATAAAAAAAAATCATGAAATTTTTATACATCTTTCTTCTTGCCAGCACGATGGGCTTGAGCAGCTGCGACGTACTAAGCCAGCTACCTACAGGCACTATAGGCACAGGAATTACGCAAAATGAAGCAGCACAAGGAATAAAAGAAGCACTAGGGCAGGGTCTGGCAAAAGCAGTTTTGCAACTGAACACTACTGATGGTTTTTATAAGGATGCCTTGTACAAAGTATTGCTGCCGCCCGATGCTAAGAAGATAGAGAACACACTACGTGCTATAGGTTTTGGCTCCCTGGCAGACAATGCCATACTTGCCATAAACCGAGGTGCAGAAGACGCGGTAGGTTTTGCTAAACCCATATTTGTAGATGCTATAAAAAGCATGACGCTTACAGATGCCATTGGTTTGGTGAAAAATGGCGATACCAGTGCTACGCATTTTTTCAGAGAAAAAACAACTGCAAAATTGATAGCAGCTTTTACACCCGTAATACAAAGCAGCCTTGATAGGGTAGACGCTACAAAGTACTATGGTGATCTTGTAAGCAAATATAACGGGCTTCCTACCACCTTTAAAAAGGTAAACCCGGATCTCACAAATTATGTAACGCTAAGAGCCACAGAAGCATTATTCCAACTTGTAGCGCAAGAAGAAAAAAATATCAGAAATAATTTTGCAGCACGTACTTCGGATATTTTGAAGAAGGTGTTTGGGAATTAATTAGTAATTGTTAACTATAAATGTTTAACTACTAGTTGAAGTTTTTAATAAAATAACAGTAGGTAGCTGGAGGATGACTTTAGCTACCTATTTTTTAGCCCGCACATTAATCATTAATAACTAAACATTAACCATTGCTCTCTTACCCCTTAGCAAACCTCTTCTTAAAATCCAGATAATCTAAAAAGTACACAATCTTTAGTGAGATATTATTATTTTGCCGCGTCTCAAATGTGTTTCCAAAATTTTTAAAATAACCACTGGCTACATCTCTGCCAAAATCTGTGATTGCGTTTTTCCACACTACATTTATAAAGCTGCCGGGGGCAAACTGCCAGGTATATACCATATCTACATTAAAGAGATTTATGTTTCTATTCTGGTTCTTTGCGTAGGTATTATTTTCCTTTAGGGTACCATCATCCTGTAGCGAGTAAAAACCATTCACCTTTACCTGAGACCAGTAATGGCGGGCATTGAGCGTAATGCCCATTTTGTTTGTAAAGCTGTATTTTATGTCAAGATCATTTATGCTGGTTACTCTTTTCCGCTTACTAAAAATGATTTCTTTAGTGGCAGTGTCCTTGTCTACAAAACCCAAATTATTTCGCTGCGTATTCACGGTGAAATTCGTGCCGAGCGAAAACTTATTATTGAATCTGTAACGCTGGCCGGAACCTATGTAAAGGGTTTTCCCATTGAGTAAATCACTTTTGGAGCCCCTTACTGCCAGGTCTGCAAAGAATTTTTTTGCCCTGTTGCTACTCACAAAACTGCTGAACTGCATGCCACTACCAGTTTGGAAAAACTTTCCTGCTTCTCTGGGTTCATAAAAGTCCTTGCCGCCACTGTTTACTCCTAAGCCAGCACCTACTTTCCACAAGTTCTTAAGCTGGCTATTAAAACTAAGGTTGTTACTAAAACGCTGAAAAGCTTTGTCTGTATATCGCTGACTTACTTCATTGTAAAAATTTAAGAACAGGTTATTAAATAGCTTGGTAGGTTTTATCCACTTATAACCCATGTACACACTATGATCTAGGTAATCGTTATTAAACAGGACTCCCAAGTCATTAATATCATACTTATCATTTGTGAGTTCCTGTCCTAGTTCATAATTAAACCTGCCATTGTTCTTACTAAAACTCAGTTCGTGTTGATAGCCGGTAATGGTCTTCTCGCTGGCAAACAGATTGCTTACAGAAAATTTTCCGTCAAGGTTGTAATTGTTGCTTTTGTCATTTAAGGTAAATAATCCTGCACTCACATTAGCATCATAGTCGCTTCCGCTTCGGACCACGCTGGTATTAATTAAGGAAACAGAGGAGTTATTCTTAAGAGTTTGATCGGCTACAATAATGTTATAATTCGTAAGCGTGCTTACTTGTTCTTTTCTTCTTTCCTTTGTAATATCATTCTCTATAGTAGCATACATTGGCTTTGTAACTGCATTAAAGAATCCCAGCCCCAACCCTTTTTTGTTTCTCCCAGAAATCTTTGTGGCATTTAATAGCTTGGTTTCACTAGGACTTTTTATTACAGTTTCATTCGTTGCAAGATTACTGCCAGCGCCTCCTTTACGAATAGGCTCACCGCCTATGCGCCTGCTGTAAAACAAATCTCCTTTATTGAATAACTCTACCCCTTCTGTAAAAAAAGATCTGTTTTCATTATAGATAACCTCAAAGGGGCCAAGGTTATCGACTCTTCTATCACTCTGTACCTGTCCAAAATCTGGTACAAGTGTCATATCCAGTGTAAAGTTTTGGTCTATCCCATACTTTACATCCATGCCTCCGTTTACAGAAGCTGTAGTATTTTGTACAGCTGCTTCATTATAAGGATAATGATTTGCATAAGTACTAAAGTAAGGCGAGAAGGAAAGCCTAAGCGGCGGCTTTATATTTGATATTCCTTCCCATGTGCCTTCCTGATTTATAAAACCATTTACAGTAGGTTGTATTGGATTCCAGAATAAATCTTGTCCTGTTTTATTTCTTCTACGCAGAATATTGAGTCCCCAAACCGTACCATCTTTACTAAAACGTAGTGCCGCATAGGGTATTCTCATCTCAAATGTCCAGCCGTCATCAACCAACCGGCTCTCGCTTATCCACACAGAGTTCCAACTCTCGTCTTCGCCATTGGTATTGCTATACTTCGCATCAAATTGCTCACCCAGCGCGGTTACATAAAAGCCGCTGGCGTTAATTTTATCATAGTAGGTATCAAAGATTACACCCACAAAATCATTGGTACCTATCTGGTCTCTGCCTACCAGTTCTGTTTGCACAAACTCCTTTCCTTTTTCGTAGCAATGTCCACTTACATATATATTATAATCATCGTAGAGTATTCTTACCTCTGTGCGGGTTTCGTATGCTTCCGGGGTATTGGGACTTGGTTTACTCTCTATAAAGTTTGTAGCCAAAGGTGCTGTGAGCCAGGCTTCATCGTCTGGAACACCGTCTATTTTTAAAGTTCCTTCCAGTCTTTTAGCCTGCAGGCTTTTTGAAGAATCTATCACCCTTTGCTGTGCATATGAATTACCGGCATTGGAGATAACTAAAGCAACAAACACACAAAACTTCAAAAAATGGAAAGACTTCAAAAACATTTAGAAATAGTTATGACTCAAAAATAATATAACAGATGATAAGCTTCCCTACCACTCATCATCTGAGAGACAAAAAGAAATGTGAAAATTTTCACTTAAATAATAATAAGACATACGAGTTTGTACACAATAAGGATGCGCTAAACGCCCACCAGCAAGTCTTCTCCGGCGTATACTTCATATTCCGGTTCTTGATCTAACTCGTACAATGCAGCTTCTGCAGCGGCATAATCTTTTATGACTTTGAAAGTTACTCCTGCAAGGATTATACCCATAATGCTGCTGCACATTCCCCATACCGTCATATCTATTAATTCTGATATGCCGGAAGCAGACCTGCTCATACGTAATACAATTTGGGAGAGTACATTGTTACCTATCCATAAAGCCCACCAGAAACCCAGGAAGCCGCTGCTTAGCTTCTCTGTTGCCGTCATTCGCTTTTCATACAACAAATTACGTGTCTCGTTATAGAGCTCTTTCATAATCTGATAAGGTCTTACGAGATTGAGGAAAGGAACAAACCAGGCACCGGCAGCCCAGCCCTCAGAGTGGTTGAGATAAATTGTTTTCTGGTGCAGATTATAATATGCCCGCCTAAACCACATGATAAATGTGACAATAGAAATCACATGAATCACTGCATTGGCAATACCTACAATTTGTTCCCTTAAGTCATTATTATTTGCTTCGGTAGGATCTAATACGCCGGTTTTATTATAATTATCAAGCAGAATATATTGTAAGATCCCAGAGGCAAGACTAAGGGCTTCTACAAAAAAGATGGTGCCAATAAGAATCATAGCCAGTCTGGCTCTCTTATCGTTGGGTCGGAGAAGATGCATATTTGTCTGTATACTTTTATTAAGCTGTAGTTTCGGTATGGGTTAGTCTTGGTTTTATAGCGGCGTAAATTAGGTAACCCAAAGCAAAAATGGGAATAAATACACTTAGGAGAACAAAAACAAGCTTTGTAAAGGTTGTCGTTTCTCTCTGCAAAATTTTTACAATAGCAAGAATCATAATTAATATGATAGGCAGGACAAATAATAATTCTACCCCGCCCGGTAGGGAAATAAGTGTAGTCATGAAAGTAGTAATTGATTAAAATAGCCAGTACAAATTTAAGGGAATAAACTTCCTGTCTGTGCAAATTAAAACTACAAGGATTTGTCCTTTTTTATATCTAATGCCAGGAACAGGTCTATGATAATAACCTGCAAAGTGGATATATTTACTGCTACCTTTAAAAAAATATTATTTGAATCATTTAAACACAATATCATCATGGGCATATTATCATGGTTACTCTTTGGCCTTATAGCCGGAGCCATTGCCAAACTTTTGCATAAGGGCGATGATCCGGGAGGCTGGATCGTTACCATACTTATAGGAATTGTAGGCGCTTTTGTAGGAGGTGCAATCGCAAGATTCCTACTAGGCTGGGGAGATGGAATGGGCTTTAACTTTAAAAGTTTCTTAAGCGCCATAGGTGGATCTATTATAGTGCTGGCAGTATACCGGTCGCTCGCTAAAAATAAATCATAGAAACTCAAATTAGTTTTAAATACTGCATAGTTTTGCAAAAAAGCTATGCAGTATTTTTATTTACAGCCCGGGCAAAAAATAATAAATGGAATGTTGTTATAGACTTACTGCTTTGCCCTGAAATTCTACACCCGATAGGCATGAAGGCGGTAACTCTGTGAAATGAATTGGATTAGCGAATTATAAAAAATGGTATAAATAATTATGAAAGTACTACAATGGGCTGTAGCCCTATGCATTTCAGTGACAGCATTGTGGAGTTGTGCTCCCCGCAAAATAACAAATACGCCCTATAGATTGCAGGTCAAAAATATGATAGGTCCTTTGGAAAAGCCGCCGCTTCTTCCTTCAGAAAATGATTCTCTTAAAGGTAGTACTACGCAATATAGCACGCCCAACTTTGGAATGCGCAAACCCAATTTTATTATTATCCACCACACGGCACAAAATAGTTGCGATGCCACCCTCAGAACTTTTGCTGACAGTGCCCGAGAAGTAAGTGCCCACTATGTCATTTGCAAAGACGGCATTACGCATCATCTGCTATCTGATTACTTGCGTGCATGGCATGCCGGTTCAAGTAAATGGGGAACGATAAATGATATTAATTCTATATCGTTGGGTATAGAGCTTGATAATAATGGCAATGAACCTTTTTCCTATTTACAAACGAATGCGCTCTTAAGTCTCCTCGGAATACTTAAAGACAGTTTTAAAATTCCCACAGCAAATTTTCTTGGTCACTCTGATATTGCACCTGGCCGCAAAGTAGACCCCTCAAAATATTTTCCCTGGGAGTTGCTCTCTAAAGAAGGTTTTGGTTACTGGTATGATACTACTTCCATCATCGTTCCTGCCGGCTTTGATCCTATTCTAGGTTTACGAACCATAGGATATGACATAAAGGATCCCGTAGCTGCGCTCAGATCATTTAGACTTCATTTTTTGCAAAAAGACATGACCACGCCCGTAACAACAGAGGAAAAAAAGATCATTTATAATTTAATGCAGAAGTATTTGTAAATCAATTCAGACACCGGTTAAATGTAAGCTACCTCTATTTGTAATTTACCTTACTTTGTATCCATGCAGGAAAAGCAGCACAAAAGAAGCTTTCTTTATATTATTAACCCCATCTCTGGCACCCGCGGCAAGCAAAAAACGTTCGATGACGTGCATCTGGCTCATGCCGCCAATGGACTACCATATCAATTTATAGAAACTAATGCTGCCGGTGATTACCATGCAATTAAAGAAAAGATAATCGCCGAAAACATAAGCGATGTTATTATCTGCGGAGGCGACGGTACGGTAAACCAGATAGTAAATGCCATGGGAAATATTGATGTAAATTTTGGAATCGTTCCCCTAGGCTCTGGCAATGGACTGGCACTTACGGCGGGTATCTCCCGCAACATAAGTAAGGCCTTGCAGGTTGTTTTTGCCGGAAAAGCAAAACCGGTAGATGGTTTTATGATCAATGATTCTTTTAGCTGCATGCTCTGCGGCCTAGGTTTTGATGCCCTCATTGCCAAAGAGTTTTCCTTGCAGAAGAAGCGGGGATTAAAAACTTACATGCGGCAGATTTTTAAGTACTTTCCCGGAGCAAAAGCATACCCATTTAGCCTGAGAATAAAAGGAGTAGAAATAAAGACCTCGGCCTATTTTATAAGTGTTGCCAATAGTAACCAGTTTGGCAATCACATGAAGATAGCGCCTAAGGCAAGCCTTAGTGATGGCCTTATAGATATAGTCGTAGTGCAGAAAATGATAAAGCCAAAGCTTATGTTCAATCTTTTCATTCAAATGTTCTTTGGCAGAGTAGAAACCCAACTTAGGAGGAAATACAACCCACGAAATATTCTATATTTTCAAACCGATAAGCTGGAGATTGACAATCCTACAATGGCACCCTTGCATATAGATGGCGACCCGGCAGAGACATCAGAAAAATTTGTAATAAAAATACTGAAGCACCGGTTCAATTTGCTTCAACCATAGATTTTGCCAGCAAATGAAGAATTTTTTTTCTTGTTGCTGTATTATGTGCATTGTAAAAAGATCGCTTCACATCTATTTTTTCATCTGCCGTGAGGTGAAAACTTAGCGCAGCAGTTTTTCCCTTTTCTTTGGGCTCGTATACCAGCACTTCTTTGTATACAGGCATAGGCATAGCTTTTACAAAAAAACTAAACATATCTTGCTGAGCGTATCCTTGTAATTTGTACCAATTTTCGGAAAGCACCGTGCCCGGTGTTACCACCATATCATTTATCGTTTTGGTCACTACAGGTTGGTCCCAGTTATCTAAATTGCGATCTCTTATCTGCAAAATAAGCACGCCGGAAGTATTTTCCTTTATCCAGTCCTTAAATTGATCTACAAAACGAAACGTAGTCTCCGGACCAAAATTATCTCTGATGCCGGCGTCCATTACATCTATTACTGGATTGCTGGGTAGCCACACATTGGGCAGCACATAAGGGAAAGTCGCATTCATTCGCAGTGCCGTCACTAATCTAAGATTCATCGGATTTTGATTGTGAAAGAAGGCACCATAGTCTATTACATCTGGGCTTATTGTATCATCCATTTCATTGCCTTGAGCTTTCATCATAAAACTCATGGGCTGCGTGCCTATAATGAGCTTCCTACCATCAGAATTGATCACCGTATTAAAGAACAGCAAAGGTACTTTTGCCTCAAACTCATCTTTTGCTACATCACTCAGTGCTACGTTAAGCACTCCATCTGTATTGTCTCCCAGCTTTTTTTCAAATGCATATCCCCTGTCTTTTACATACCGGAAGCCACCCACTTTAAATTTCTGAGCAGGTGCAATAAGATCTCTTGCCATAAGGGAAGTAAAAACAGGATTGAGAAGATCGCCTGTAATGTTTTTGTTTAGACGCTCGCTTGTAAGCTCAATAGGTTGTCCGCTTTGCCTGAGCCTGTATAATTCTCTATAGTAAGTACTTGCCAGCATACCGCCGCTGGCACCGCTTATCATAAAGCAACTGTTCATAAGATTGCTGTTACTCAGGCTATCTAGCTGCTGCATGCTGTTCATTACAAACGCAGCACTTCGCAAGCCTCCGCCACTTACATTCATAAATACCATTAAGGGTTTATCTGCCTTTTGTTTTTGCTTCCATCTTTCCAGAATGTTAATCATATTTGCTTTATCTGCCTGCACTCTGGCAGGAGTACAATAGGTAAGCAAAGAAGTTTTATTGTATAATGGCCTTTCCTCCTTGTTAGTGTAATTGAGGCCGTAAGCTTTGTTTCTTGGGTCAATGACTTCGTGCTTAAATAAGAAATTTATTACCAAAATACTGATGATCACAAAGGGCAAACTCCAGCTATCCATAAAATAAGCGAGGGCGCCTATTACAGCAATAAGCAGTGCAAAGAATACTAGCGTACAAGCACCAGCCGGCAACTCAAAAAATGGGTTATCTAGAAAAAAGCCAGTGCTGGCAAGAAAAATAAAAGCTAAAAGAATTAAAGCAATTGCAGACAAATGATGCCGCTTAAACATGTGATCAATAAAATCCTGTCTGTAATGCCCTACAGTACGCACCTTGCGCAATTTAAGTAATTCATTGAGGTAGAACCGTACTTTAAGCCCATACTCATCTATGCGCATAGAGCGACTGCCAAAGGTTTTTTTAAATAAGACAGGGTCGCTAATGATAGACGCCATGCTGCGATCTATTTTGCGACTAGTTCCAAAAAAATAGGCAAAGGAAATAAGCAAAAGAATTGTAATACCTATCAATACGCCCAATATGCTTATGGCTACCTGTCCGCCCGTTTGCAACTCTTCAGAAGAAATATACCTGCTGAGTACCACAAAATAATACACGAGAAAAGTCAATGGAAGCACCGCATTATTAATGCAATATTTCAGAAATGGGTGACTGGTAGCTGCCAGAAATTTAAACCGTTTACTATGCAGGATGAAGGTGGTAATGTTCCAGCTCATGATAAACATGCCCCAAGCTACACCTATAAGGATATAGCCAAAAATATTTGTTTTGCCCATATACTCGGGCGCAAAAAATAAACTAGCAGCCCCAAAGTTTTTCATAAACCCCCCGGAAATGGTACTGTATAAAATGTACCAAAGCAATAATAAAACCTGGTATTTCTTAAAGTGTAATAAAAATAACTGGACAGGAAAGCTGTAATAAAAATTGATTATAAATCTTTTTCTTCTCATAATGGCTTTGTCCTTTCCGTTACAACTGTCTTAAATTATATTTTATGTCTTTATCCATTTGGCCTTTAATAATATAGCCGTAGCAGTGGTAATGGCTCCTGCCGCTAAAAGTAAGTGAATAGGCTGAGCAAACGCAGGCATATCTGCATAAAAAAGTGTTATACCAGTAATCACACCTGCAACTATTATCGCTAGTACAAGGTAGGTTGATTTTGCCATACCCGTTTTCCTACTTCGGATAACCGCGGCAAGAGAGATGATAAGTATAAGCCAGGAAAAACTTCTGTGCAGTATAAAAAATACCGGCTCTGCCTGTAACCATTTTTCTCTTTGTGTATAATCTAGACTAGCGGCAATGTCATCTATAAAAATACGCACGCCTGTACCCAGTACTGCCTGGAATACAATAGCTCCTAAGAGTAACCAGAAAAAAGATCTCCACCCGGCAGGAAGTGGTACAGTAGAAAGCTTTCCTTTTACTTGTAACCACAACGCCAGCTGCACCTGCGTGAGCAGAATTGCAAACAATAAATGTACAGAAACACTATAATGCGCCAGGTTAAATTTAACTACCAGCGCTCCAAAGAGGCCAGTAAGAATAACCAAAAGAAGGAAACCAATTGACAACCTGTATGCTTTCTTTTCTGTTAGTCTTTTTCTAAAAAGCAGGAAGGTCTGTATAAGTGCAAAAACTCCTAACAGCATTCCCAGCAAGCGATTGATATATTCTATCCAGGTATGATAGGCATTAAAACTGTGGTCGATATCCTGCTTACTAAGGTATTTTTCAAAGTCTGCCGGGAGCTGATCTGCATTTGTGGGCGGTATCCATTTACCAAAACAACGAGGCCAGTCTGGGCAGCCCATACCACTATGTGTAGTGCGCACTATACCCCCTGCGAGTATTACAAGAAAAGTAAGAATAAATGTAGCGAGGATCCACTTCTTAATTGAGCCCATGAAAGAATTTTCTGCTTTTAGGCTGCACAAAATACAAGCCTCTAAATGTGTACAAAGGTACAACAGGCAGTTTGTTTTTTTAAGGATATTTGCACGGTATGCTACTACCATATTACAATATTGAACTTATAGAAGCAGGTCTTGATGAAGCAGGTCGCGGCTGCTATGCCGGTCCTGTGTATGCGGCTGCGGTTATTATGCCGCAAAGTTTTTCGCACCCACTCCTCAGAGATAGTAAGACGCTCACTGCAGCTCAGCGGGAAACCATGAGAGCCATTATAGAAAAGGAAGCATTGTGCTATGCAGTAGCTTCCGTGAACAATATCATTATAGACAAAATAAATATTCTGCAGGCTTCGTATAAAGCCATGCATTTAGCTACCAGCCGTCTGAGCACTTCTCCTGCATTACTCTTAGTAGATGGCAACCGCTTTCTCCCCTATAAAAAACTACCGCACGTATGCATTGTAAAAGGTGATAACAAGTACAACGCTATTGCTGCTGCCGGCATCCTTGCAAAAACTTACCGTGATGAGCACATGCTTTCACTGCACAAGCGCTACCCACACTATGGCTGGGATAGTAATAAAGGGTATGGCACAGCCATGCATAGAGAAGCAATAGCAGAAAGGGGGTTGTGCAGGTATCACAGGAAGAGTTATAAGATATACGCGATCTAGATATTTTTGTCAAACTTTGTTCTCAAAAATTAAACTCGCCTACCATGCCCAACAAACAACACCAATATAGCATCACCACCACCTGGACCGGCAACAACGGTGAAGGAACCAGCAACTATAAATCCTATGAAAGATCACACCGCATAGTAGCTGGAGCCAAGCAGGTAATAGAAAGCAGCAGCGACCCTTCCTTCATTGGCGACCCCACTAAGTATAATCCGGAGGAGCTTTTTGTAGCCGCTCTATCTTCCTGCCACATGCTCTGGTTTTTGCACTTATGCGCCACAGCAGGCATCGTAGTGGAGGAGTATACAGATAATGCAGAAGGTATAATGAAGGAAGAAATAGACGGAGCAGGCCAGTTTACCTCAGTGACTCTGCACCCGCACGTGGTAGTAAAGCGAAAGGAAATGATAGGAGGGATAGATGACATTCATCACAAAGCTCACGAAATGTGTTTTATTGCCCGCTCCGTTAATTTCAAAGTATTCTGTCAAGGCAGATGCACAAGCATGTGAAAATGTTCGATTTACCACATACCTTCAGGGGAAAAAATTCATTGACATACTGATAAATTCTGTGTGCGAACTTCGTAAATTTGCCCGCTTATGGCAAAACTTGGATTTTTTGAAAAACTGGGAAACTGGCGGCATTGGCCTGGTGCAGTAAAATATTTCGCCAGCGCACCCAGAATATTATGGTACGCCATACGTAGCGGATCACCCTGGTTTTTTACGGCGAGCAATCCTACTATTACTTTTGGTGGCTTTGAGGGTGAAGGTAAAAAAGAAATGTACAGCCAATTGCCTGAAGGAAGTTATCCGCATACAATATATACAGATCCCACAGAGCATATAAACGATCTATATTCGAGGGTAAAAGAAGAAGGATTTTCTTATCCTTTTATTGTAAAACCTGACGTAGGCATGATGGGTTATATGTTCAGAAAAATATATAACGAACCGCAACTGGCCTTGTACCATGAGGCCATAGGCGTACCTTATCTGGTACAGGAGCTTATACCTTACTCTATAGAAGTAGCGGCATTTTATTATCGAATGCCTGATAGTGATACCGGAACCGTATCTGGAATGCTACAGAAGGAGCCGCCGAGTATTACCGGTGATGGTAATAAACCTATAAAACAACTTATAGAAGAACATCCCAACATTCACCTTAATAAAGAAAAAATTTTCAAGAAATTTGAAGATAGCAGCCATCAGGTATTAGCCTTCGGCGAAAAAATGCAATTATCCAATGCCAGCAATCGTATGCAGGGGGGAAAGTTTACGCCACTCAATGACCAGATAGATGAGCAGGTAACAGCTTTCTTTGACAGGATAAGTATGCACTCCGGGAAGTTCTATTATGGAAGATTTGATGTAATGTGCAGATCCCTGGAGGATCTTAAGGATGGAAAGAACTATGCTATACTGGAGTTTAATGGTGCCGGCGCTGGTCAGCAACATATGTATGCCGGCAAAGTGTCTTTTGCCGAAGTAAGGAAAATAGTAGCTCATCACATCAGTATGATGTATAAGATTGCTAAGATGGCCCGTAAGCAGGGAGCAAAGCGTTGGGGGTTTATGGAAGGTCTTAAACACCTTAGCTGGGCTAAGAGCAACATTGAATTGATGAGAAAAAAAGACAGGGAATTCCCGGTTTTTTAAAAAAGAGAAAGGGCAGATCATATCTGCCCTTTCTCTACAATAGAGCTTAGTTATTTACTTACTTTATAAGGATATTTTTTGGAGGCATTTCTCATTAATGCATTGGTAAGACTTTCTGCATTGCTACCTAAAGAACCGGACGCCTGGTAATCATACTTCCATAATAGATCACTCTTGGTATCATGAATGGTAAGTGCAGTGGTAGCTTTGTTGGTAGAACCCAGACCGCCGATCAAAACAGCAACTACGATAGCGCCCGCTTCAGACATAGGCTTGGATAAAGTTGCTCTGCCACTTATTACGCCATCTACACCTAGCAAGGTAGCCAGTTCTCCCTTTTCGCTAGTAGATAAATTGTCATAAGTGATATTAGCTTTTTTAAGCAGCGCATTGGTTTTATCTACATCCTGGAATTGCGTGGTATAGTTTTTTTCACGCTGAAGCAACCATTTGTAAGCAACGCCCTGCATATCATAGCCGGTCTTCATTTGTGATTCCATAATATTTTCAACTGTTACCCCTTTCGGCAATTTTTTACTGTCAATGGAAACAGTAAATGGTAAAATCGCTAATTTCTTTATGCTTGATTTTGAATCTTCAAATCCTGCTGATTTGTAGATCGTTGGGCCACAGGCAGCTAATAGCACAACAAGAGATAATAAAATAAGTGTTTTAAGTGTTTTCATAAGATAGTTAGTTTTAGGGTTTTTACTAAAGGATAAAATTAAGTAAATAAGCTATAAACTTGCAAATCTTTTATGCACGATAAAAATCTGTTACCGACCTACCTTATTTATATAAAACACTTTATTACTTTTACCCTATGCGCTCTTTACACATTGGTATAGAAAAGGCTACAGAAAAGATAAAATACTACTGTGGCTACCAGGAACGTTGCCAGCAGGAAGTGCGGGATAAACTCTACAGCTTTGGCTTGTACCAGGAAGAAGTAGAGGAACTTATAAGCCGTATGATACAGGAAGACTATCTTAACGAAGAACGCTTTGCCATTGCCTTTGCCGGCGGCAAGTTTAGAATGAAAAACTGGGGAAGGCGCAAAATAGAGCAGGCGCTGTTTCGCAAAAAAATAAGCCCTTACTGTATAAAGAAAGCTTTAAAAAATATTCCAGCAGATGATTATGATGAGCAACTGGAAAAATTGGCTGTTAAAAAACTGGCAACCGTTTCCTCAGAAAAAAACAAATGGGTAAAGTGGGCCAAGGTGCGCAATTACCTATTGCAAAAGGGCTATGAAGCGCAGGCAATAAAACTATGGCTTGATAAAAATGCTTAGCAGGTAATAAGCGTAGTTTTCCATTTCTTTGCAACTTAAAATATTGAACGATCATGGCAGATTCCATTTACATAGCTACCGGCACTAAAGAAGAAATGTATGAGAGCATTTTGCCGCAGATAAAAGGATTGATGACAGGTGAGGATAACCTCATAGCCAATATGGCCAATGTATCTGCTGCACTATTCGCACAATTCAAATGGTTATGGGTAGGTTTTTATATTGTAGAAAAAGAGGAATTGGTGCTCGGACCTTTTCAGGGGCCTATTGCCTGCACCAGAATAAAAAAAGGAAAAGGGGTTTGTGGTAAAGCCTGGCAAGACGCCGTTACTATTATTGTAGAGGATGTAGAAGCTTTTCCCGGCCACATTGCCTGCAGCAGCGACAGCCGCTCAGAGATAGTAGTGCCCATCATCCGCTCCGGCGAGGTCATAGCCGTGCTAGATTGTGATAGCACAGCGCTAGGTCATTATAATGAAATAGATAAAAGGTTTTTAGAGCAAGTTGCAGAATTATTTAATGAATCTTTATAATCGGAATAACGGTAAGATTTTATTAGCGACCAAAGTAGATAACACCATTCAATGGACACAAAACAATTAAACGGCAAAAGAGTCTTTTGGAGTAACAAGTGGGGCAAACTTTGGCTACTTACTATTCCTGCTATTCTTATAGTAGACATTTTTGCAAGTAATAGATATTCCAGCTTTTGGTTTTGGACATTTTTAGTTGCGGCTACAGTTTTCATCATTTATGTTCTATACCACATGTTTCATCCCAAGTTCTTTTGGGTTGACACAAAATCTAATGAAGGAAAAATAATTCAACAAAAGGCATTTGACTTAAGATATAATGACACAGGGGCGTTTCAGTATGTTGACACAGGTTTTAACTTTATGGACAAAGACCAAGTAATTTTTATAGCCTGGACAGACATTGAAACAATCTTTGCATTCAAAAGAGACTTAATGACCGTTGACGAACTAAGCATTGAGGTTTTTCTAAAAAACAATATGCGTATTCGTTTGACAGAAGAAATAGACGGTTGGTATCAATTCATTATAAAAATTAAAGAAGTTTTTCCAGGCGTTGACAAAGAGTTTGACACAAAACTTATTTTTCCTCCGTTTGAAACAAATCTTACTTTAATTTATAACTCGACAAACAAAACTCAATCGGAATTATTAAACAAGTACTACGAACAATACGGCATGTAATATTGCCAGTTTCTCAAGTCCTGTTAAACAATTCCGAAAACCCCTAAAACCCTCGTCACCTTTTTTCATTTGCGGTATTAATAAAAAACAACCGCCATGAAAAAATTACAAATTATTATTTGCAGCACGCTTATTCTTTTTGCAATCTCCTGCAAGGGAGCAGATTTTGAAAGCGAAGAAAAAAGTAAAAATTCTGTAACCGATTATACAGAAGTATCTGCATCGGAACTAGGGCTAGACAGCATTGCAAGCGCTAAGCGAAAAATCATACACACAGCAGACGTTTCTTTTCGGGTGAAAAATGTTCTCACTGCCATTACAAGATTGGAGGCTATGACTAAGTCCCTGGGCGGCGCCGCTACCACAAGCAATATGTACAATGAGCAGCAAGATCAAACTACGCTGCCCTACAGCCGCGACTCTCTCAAAGAAGTAATTTCCTTTAGAGCTACGGCACAGCTTACGCTTCGTGTACCAGCGCAATACAGAGACAGCATCCTAAACGAATTGCCGGCAATGGCTACTTATATAGATCATAGAAATATTTCTCAGTCAGATGCCAGCTTTAATTACTTAAGCAACAAACTGAAAACAACTGCCAACAAATCTTATGCAGACAAAGTAGAACACAAAGCTAAAAACGGAAAAGAAATTTTACTAGCTCAGGATAAAAATGAAGCCAACATAGATAAGATAATATACAATTATAAAATAGACGACGATGTGGCTTTTGCTACAATAAAAATAGACATCTATGAACCAGCGCAAACCGTTACGGCAATCATAGCAGATACAGAAGCGGCTGCAAAGATTTCTTTCGATAAGTCTATAGTCGTGGCGCTCGGTAACGGCTGGTATATTATGCAAAAAGGCATAGCTCTGTTCGTTTTACTTTGGCCTATATGGTTACTCCTCATCCTTATTGTGATTGCAAAAAAATCTTCTTTTTACCAGAAACTAAATTGGAAAAAAGCATAAGCAAAGCAGAATAGAAAGGAGTTGATATTGATAGAACATTTATAATTTCTTCTCCATCCACACTGTGCAGTTATTATGGCCCGAGTTGCCCATAGGTGCGCTCAGGGGAAGAAATCCTTCCTGATCATAAATGCCAAGCGCAGTACCAAATTCCGGGAGGGTTTCAAGGTATACCTGTGAGTATCCCAGTTGTCTTGCAGATTGTATAGATTGTTGCAAGAGTGCTTTGCCTATTCCTTTTCCTCTGGCATTCTTGTGTAAATAAAACTTTACCAGTTCTGTGCAGTCTGCCGGCAATCCCTCTGTGGGATAAATACCGCAGCAGCCGAGGATATTTTCCTCATTATCTTTTGCAACCCACAGTGCAGACTTTGGAATTCTGAACAGTTCGTATAATGCATCTGTAGACGCATCAGCATACACTGTGCCGGTGCGTGGTGCATCAAATTCTATGATGACGCCACGGATGATGGTAGCCAGGACTGCATTATCTGCGGGGGCTACTGGTCGTATGTTGAAAGAAGTAGAGATAGTAGATGTATTAATGATTTGCGAAAGTAAATAAAAGTAACGGGCAAGTTGTAAACTGTAATCAGGTTTTGGTTTGGTTAGCGAGTTTAAGCTTGCAGGAGTTACAATTATTTTTCCATAGCAATTTCTGGGTTGAAAATACTCGGCGGTGGTAAGTCATAAATTTCCCAGACGAGTCTTTGCTTTTAAGACTCCCCGTGGCAAGATCGACAACTATTGCAAAATTGCGGCGAGTCCTGCGCAGGCACTCCTAGCCACGGGCAGAGACTCGCCTGAGAATATGAATAATAATCCGACCAGTGAAAAGCGAAAAAGCGCAAAAGAAAACCAAATTCCCTTTGCGCTTTTTCATGCTAGTAAATTCTAACATTAATCATTACTTAAAAACCTTCTCCGCTTCTTCCAGATTTTCCGGAGTGCCTACGTCCATCCATTTTCCATCGCTGTGCTCAAAGCCTACAATTTTTGTGGTGGCTGTAAGATCCAGCAATAAATCTTTTACAGAATATTTTCCGCGGCGGTCTATTTCATTAAAAACATCTCCATTCCACATTGCTACACCGCTAAATCCAAAAGGGCGCAGATCGTGTCCAAAGAGCTGCATTACTTCTTCGTCAGTAGCGCTATTCTTCCAGCCGCAGAGGCGCATATCATCTCTCATTATAAGACTGCGATTGCTGTCTCTTTTTTTCACTGCTACACTTATTACCGCTTCGGTTTTTTGATGATTTTCCAGCATTGCAGACAGATTCAGATCTGTGAGAATGTCTACGTTTATGCTTACAAAAGGCTCCGTACCGCTAAGAAATTTCTTTGCTCTTACGAGTCCACCACCAGTATCCATAAGGCGCTTCGTTTCATCACTTATTGTGTACTTAGAACCCCAGCCCTTGTTTTTCTTAAGTGCTGCTTCTATTTTACTGCCATGGTGGTGTATGTTTACGATTACGTCTGTAATACCATACTTCTGCAAGTATTCTATATTTCTTTGTAATAGTGATTTGCCATTTACCATTGCAAGTGCCTTGGGGTTTTTGTCTGTAAAAGGAGCGAGCCTGGTGCCGAGACCGGCGGAGAAAATTATTGCTTTCAAATTATTATCTATGATTGATTGTGTGAATGAATATTATATGAATTATCTTATTTCGTTTTCCAATTAGCTTTGTTCAGATGCTGTACTGCCGGCAGCAAACCAAACTTATTGCGCAAGTGCCTCGCTACTGCATTGGCAGCATATACGCTTCTGTGCTGACCGCCAGTGCATCCGAAATTGATGCTTAGACTATCAAAATTCCTGCCGAGGTAGTTCTCTACAGATATGTCTATCAAATTGTATACACTTTTGAGATAGGATAGCATTTCTGTTTCTTGTTCTAAATAATATTGCACAGATTCGTCTTCGCCGCTTAGACTCTTGTATGCCTCTTCCCTTCCTGGGTTGAGGATACCTCTACAGTCAAAAACAAATCCTCCACCATGCTCCGTAGCGTCTTGTGGGTAGCCATTTTTCAAATATGAAAAACTATTTATCGTGACCTGTAATCTAGCGTCCTTACCCGCCTTTATTGTTGTGAATTTTGCCAGTGTTTCTTCACTTATACAGTGCGCCAATATACGGTTTAGTTCGCTATATTCTTCCGGCAATTTTTTGCCGGTGAGATATTGTTGCAGATTTTGCAATGCCAGAGGAATGCTGGTAAGAAAATGTGCCTTTTGCTCAAACAATCCTCTAAAGCCATAAGCGCCCAGCACTTGCAACAATCTTATAAGAATATAGCCACTATACCTAGCCAAAAAATCCTCATCTGCAACAGGTTTATCGCTATATCTTTTTAATGCTTCTAAGTATGCTGGCACCAGTTCGTCCTTCCAGCCCTGCGATAGATTTGCTTTTGCCTGCCATAAAAGCGAAGCCAGGTCATACTGTGGCGCCCCTTTCATTCCTCCCTGGTAGTCTATAAATCCTACTCGTCCGTCTGGCCTTACCATTATATTTCTACTCTGGAAATCGCGAAACATAAAATAAAGATTGTCCTCAGAGTCTAAAAAAGTTGCAAGTCTGTCGAAATCCTGCAATAACTTTTGCTTATCGTAGGGAAACTTTAGAATATCGAGAAAATAATACTTAAAATAGAGCATATCTGCGAGGATGGCCTCTTTGCCAAAGGTCGTACTGGTGAGGCAGCGCTCATAATCCAATCCTTCCTGCCCCTGCACTTGTAAGCGGGCAAGTTCTGCAAGGCTTTGCTTATACAGGTCTTTTACTTTTTCTGTAGGGCCTTCCCGCTCCAGCACAGCTAGTAGTGACTCATTCCCAAAATCCTCTTGTATATATATGTGCCTGTCTGCACTCACCGCATATATCTGCGGCACCGGCAAATTCTTTTCAGCAAAATGCTTACTCAGGTAAATGAATGCTTCATTTTCCGGCACATTATTGCCATAAGTAGCTACATAATTTTTATCCCCTGCCACCACTCTGTAGTACACTCTATCGCTCCCTGCCTGCTGCAGGCGGTTTACTTCTGTAGCAGTGGTTTGCATTTCTTCCTGCAGTAATTCCTTTATCTGTTCTTCTACCTTCTTGTCCACGTTTGTGATGCTTGTTTTTGTGTGGGGCTAAATGTAGAGAAATTTTTTGGGGGAAGTGGAATTTAGAATACTAGTTGTCTTCAACAGTTGTGGAAAGTGAAGAAAAAATTATATCCTGCAACTACAATTTTTTTGAGTAATCGCTTACAAAATATTTTAATAATAATCCATCTTGCATTGGATATTATTCTTCTAATGAATTGGCATTCTCTAATATGTCACCGGATTAGGACAACGCTTCCACTTTTATTATTTTGACTATCACCTTCTAATTGAAACTTACACACCCATAAAAATGTACCAGTATTTTGTTCTATTCCCTTAATTCGTCCGTTCCATCCTTTTGAAACTTCTGAAGTTTCAAAGACCAATTGCCCATAGCGGTCATAAACAGTGAACTTGAATTGCTTTACATTTCCCAATAGTATTGGTTTTAAAAAGTCATTTTTTCCGTCATTATTTGGTGTAAAAGCTGTCGGCATGAAAAATCCTTGTAAGCATTCTTTTAATAATACTTGTACACTATCTACTCCTAAACAATTATTTACATCTCTAACTTGAAGGAAATATAGCCCGGGTTGAGTTATTTTAATTGCTGATGAAACATTTCCTGTATTCCACAGATAAGTATTAAAGACTTTCGTTGGCCTTAATAAGATATCGCCATAAGCACAGATACTTGTATCGGGACCCAGAAAACCGACTGGCGATGGAAGTAATTTGTTTATTTGAATACTGTCATAACCTTTACAGCCAAATGCATCGATTACTCTTACAACATAATCCCCGATAGCATTTACAGAGATTTTTTGATTTCGGCTACCGCTATTCCATATGTACGAGTTATAGCCTGCACCAGCATCTAAGACACGAACTTCACCGATACATAAGGTGGAATCCTTTTGCAGAGCAACTATTGGAATAGGTAGAATTGCAAGAATTCTCACAGTGTCCACAGACTTACATCCATCAATTGTTGTTGCAGTTACGCTAAAACTTCCTACAGTTTTAGCAGTAATTTTTTGAGAGACACTTCCAGTATTCCATAAGTATTGATTAAATCCTGTCCCTGCATCTAATAGAATACTGTCCCCCGCACATATATTCTTGTCTGACCCTAAAGCAATTGGCGGTGAATTAAGTACACTGATTTTGACGGTATCAAACGCAAAACAACCAGGAGCCTTTTCTGCTTTTAAGTAATAGTAGGTTGTGGTGGAAGGGTTTACAACTATTTGCTGGCCACTCGTACTACTTATATTAAAGTTAGGAGACCATTCATAACTTACAAAACCGGCAGGAGCCGTAATTTGTATTGTATCTGCATTACACTTTGTCCTATCTGGTCCTATAGAAATAGGAATACTGGTTGTTACTGAAATATTTATACTATCCCGGAAAGTATTACCGCAGGAGTCAGTGACTTCTACCCAATATAAGCCAGCATTGCTGGTTTTAAATATAGAATCTGTACTGTTATCATTCCACTTGTATCTGAGAAATTTTGATCCTGCATGTAAAGTGATTTCATTGTTAGGGCAAATTGCTGTATCAGTGCCTAAGTCAGGTATCGGAGTGTTTGCGGCTACTCTTACAATAATGGAATCTTTTGTAGGATTGCAACTCAGTCCTAAGAAAGCAGCGACTGTATAGTTACCATTGCCTGGGAATCGTACGGTAATAGTTGTGTCAGACTGTGAAATTATATTTACTAAAGAACTCACACTCCACACTGTAGGTTGCCCGCATGATTTATTTTTTAGAACTTTGTAAGTATAAGAATCTGAAAAATTACAAGTTGTGGCAGGACCCTTCAAAAGTAAATAAGCACATGAGTCAATATAGTCGTCGCATTTATAGCGCACTTGAGGGTAATATGATTTCAAATATATAGAACTACTAACTAGATTATTTATTGGAGTCACAATTGTAGACCATAAGCTTATACTGCTGGTCATCTGCTGAGGAATAGCATATAGCGGATAATCTGAAAATGAGCATAACGCATTACTTTCTATGCCAGAAGGTGGA
This sequence comes from Ferruginibacter sp., assembly GCA_037968795.1. Lineage (GTDB taxonomy): Bacteria > Bacteroidota > Bacteroidia > Chitinophagales > Chitinophagaceae > Ferruginibacter. The sequence continues at coordinate 5,817 of JBBKWE010000058.1, read as the reverse complement.
ATTTTTTTTAAAGTTATCTTGGTTTTTACAGTATAATAGTGATTTGAATAGCCTAGTCCCACTTGGTCGCCTAATAAAACCATTGTTTGATCAGCATCAGCTTTAGCGAAATAGAATAGACCCATAGAATGCAAAGCATATTTTGACCAGATAGGATTGTAAGACGAATCTAATTTGCTTATAAGTGTTTTGTAATTACTAGGAATTTGAATAGCAGTAGGATCATATCCAGAAGAAATCATATAAAATTCCTTATTGGGCAGAGGTACAATTTGAGAATATGTAATAACATGTTTCCAATTTTGAACTAGTGATTTCGATGTCAGTACATTTCCAGCTGTATCAATTTCCATCAGAGTTGTTGATGGATAAACACCAGGATTATCAATAGAAACCGGAATATTTGCCAGAATTCCTTTTGATATAGAGTATAGCTCGGTCGAATTGGCTGGTCTGCCAGATAGCTGATATTTTTTCGACCAAATAAATTTACCTGTTTCATATACAAGCTTCATAATTGAAGCCCCAGAAAGGTATAAATAATCTTCTTTTAAAAGAATGCTCCACCTCGGCCCGTAATACTGGTTGTATTCAGATTCGTAATTTTTTTGCCACCTTATTGAACCATTTGTGTCGTGCCTACTGATGCATAATATGAAACCTGAGTAAATTGAAACGGTAATAAAATCTCCATCAGGCATCTCTTTTAAACCAATAATCCTAAGCAAGTGATTTTGTGAATCATATATTTTTTTGCACCAAATCAGGTTTCCATCACTACTTAATTTCGCTAAAAAACAGTGCCCCCTGTTGTCATCTCCAGTTATTAAAATTTCTCCATTTAATAATTCAACAACTTTATTTATTGAAGGACTCATTTGAAAGTCTCCAGTAGAATCATGTACATAAGCCCATTCTACACAACCGTCCTTTTTTGCTTTAATTATCGTATTCCGATCTGGAAAACCTTGCCAACTATTATCTTTTCTTTTGCCAATTAGAATATAACCTCCATCTTTTGATTTTATAAAATCGGAGGCAAACTCATGTAGGTTCGGAGAGCCGTACTGTATTTTAAGGTTTCGGGGGTCTGTTGGAGAGGTTCCTGGATAAAAATATTTTATTGTAGCAGTATCAGTGCAAGCCCCATTGTAAGCTACAAGTTTAACTTCTGTAACACCGACAAGAAATTGAGAAGTTGCAGGTGAATTTAAAGGAAAGGTGTAATCATTTATTATAAACTGATAGTCCGTAGCATTTATGCTTATACTTTGAAAGGTAATAGCTGCACTACTATTTATAATTGAGTCATTGCCGGGAGTCAATAGGGCTTGGACACCACAACTGTTTTGAGGCTGCTGAGCATAAGCGAAAGAACAAACGAGAACTAAGATAAATGCAGAAAAGTGCTTTCGTTTCACAAATTTATAATTGTTAAATACGTAAAAGATAAATTTAAGCTATTTTAATATCAAAGCTGCTGTAAAGAAATCGGGAATGTTATCAAAAAGCCTTTAAAAAATTACTTATACCTCGGTGTATGCTCATCAAAAAACTGATTCATTGTTTTGTTCCAATCGTTCAGTCTTTCTGTTCGCTCTTTATTAAGATCATTAATGGTACGGTTATAATCTTTCGATTTTTGGTTGAGGTCATTTACCGCTTTGTTGTAAGCATCTACATCGGTCTTTTCTTTTTTAGATTTTTTGTCGAAGTCCTTCTTCATTTTTTCAAAGCCTTCTTGCGCCAGAATAAAATCTCCCAGTACAGCAACGGCATCAGACTCGCGAATGTAGAATTGCAAAAGCATTTTGCAGGCACCAGTAACAGAATGGTCACCCTCAAAGGATTTTATGGTCTTTATTTTTTCCAGCCCTTCTGTGGCATACTTTTTCATAGAGGAGCGACTCTGCTCCAAGCCGGTGATATTATTCTTGCTCATGGCTTCCAGCAAGGTCTTTTCCTGCATGTAGGGTTTAAAGAAAATGAGGTACACCTCATTGTAGTATTCGTTGAGGTCATGCACTTTTTTTAGCTTAAGACTTAGCTCAGAATCTTGCCCTTCTATAAGCGTTACATTATGCGCCTTTGCAAAATTGGTAGCAACGTCCTTTATTCTAAGGTTTCCAGCTTCCAGCTTGGTATCAATCGCCTCTCTTACCATGATTAAAGCTTCCATTTCATCATAGCTATTCTCTGCTATTTCTTCGAGGTTGAGTATTTTGCTATAGTCATCATTGAGGATATTAAAATACAACTTCATAAAACTTACTGCCGTATCTCGGTAGCTTTTATCGCCGCTAAAGCTAGGCATGCCGCTTATATTCATACGAGCCTCCTGCACTTCATCAAGAAGTTTTTGTCTAAGATTTTCTACTTTTCTGGCTCGCTTGCCGTGGGCAGATGCACTGGAGTAGCTCATGTATTTCTTAGAGATACCTTCTCTCTGTTTGTAAATGAATTCCATGTAAGCGCCGGGATTTTCAAAATCCTGAGATTGTACTCCTGTAGCGAACATAGCAAGAGCAAGAAGGGTAAAGATTTTTTTCATGTGTATTAATTAAAAATTTTTAAAGTAGCAGCCACCAATCGGTGAAAACCAATCCTGCCTCAAAAATAAGATTATCCTTTTTTAATTCGCTGAGTAATATTTCGTTTATTTCTTTTTCTTTTTCACTTGATTTCTTCATCCTTTCGCCGTCAAAACTATTATTACTCACTGTAATTGTATTAACAGAATCACGCTCGTGCAGTGCCACAAAAGCTTTTACTTTTTTTAATACCATATCATAATTCGCAGCATAAGCATCCTGCTGCAGCGGTATGATAGAAGTGGTCTCATATTCCTTAGCCCATTTATTAAAATCTCCCACAAGTTTGTAATATTTATTGGCCTGTATCCTTGCCTTACTCTTAGCTGCCAGCGCAGGTATGGGTAAAACCGGAAGTGCGGTGTACAAGGCTTTTTTTGAAAGATCTGGCACAAGTGCCGTAGGAATATCTTTTTCCCTGCTTCTGCTATCTGCATATAAGGAAGGAACGCTTATGTCTGGCTGCACAGCGCTCCACTGCACGGTATTGCCATTGATTCTGTAAAATTTTCCGTTGGTTACTTTTACAAAATCCTCATATTTTTTAGACGCGGATGGCGGCAGCGTATCCATGGGCATAACTACCTGTGCTGTGCCTTTTCCATAACTGGTCTCTCCCATTATGATGGCCCGGTTGTTATCTTGCAAGGCAGCTGCCATAAACTCGCTGGCACTGGCACTGCCTCCATTTATAAGTACGATCATGGGGCCGTCGTATATGCTGCCACGGTTTGGGTCTTTGAGTATGCTCTGCTTACCGTCGGTTGATTTTATGGTAGCTACCGGCCCTATATCCAGAAAAATACCGGCAAGCTGCATGGCTTCCCATACACTGCCGCCGCCATTATCTCTAAGGTCTAGTATGAGTGCCGCTATCTTATCTTTTTTGAGTTTTATTATTTCTTTGCTCACGTCATTGGCACAGCCATCGTAGCTATCGCCAGTCTCCATATCGCGGGAGTAAAAACCGGGAAGATTTATATATCCTATATTTTGTGTAGACTTTATCACATAGCTTTTTACCACACTCTCCTCGTCGGTGATTTTTTCAAAAAGCAGATCTACTTTTCTTTGCTCCCCCGCTTCTGTTTTTACAGTAATAGCGATTTTGTCATTTTCTGTGCCGGCAAATAAGTTCCCTATTTCCTCATCTTCCATACCGGCTACAATGTGTTCTTTCTTGCCGCTTTGTATCTTCATTACCTGGTCGCCGGCATGCAGCTTACCGCTGCGCCAGGCACTGCCACCCGGCACGAGATATTCTATAAGCAGCTCGCCTTTATCGCCCCGCCTTAGGTCTAACCCTACGGTGTACTCACTGGCAGAAACCAGCGCATCAAACTCCCGGCGGGCACTCATATCCAAATAATTACTGTGCGGGTCGTAGCACCAGGCAATATCATCGAGAAAGGCATTTTGCATTTTAGCTACCGCTTCCTTTTCTGTAAGGGCGGCAAAATAGGTGGCTTCTTTTTTGGCCACCCTTGCTCGCACGGCTACTTCTTTTTCTTTAATAAGTGCCGGAAAGTTTTTAGCCAACTCCAGCGAATCCTCTGCCTCGCCGGCAATGGAAGACAGCACCTGCCACTTCAGGTATTTTTGCCAGCGAGTATTTACCTCCCGGGCATTTGCAGCGAAGTTTTTATGTGGCCAGCTAAGGTCATCTGCCTTGCTATAATCCATAGCCTTGCCGGTGATGGCCTTCACAAGACTATCTGCCGTGGCAGCTCTTGCAAAAAATATTTTTGTAGAAGCCTCAAAAAAAGCTGCTCCTTTCTTTCCCTGCACTTCTGCAGCCAGGCCGGTTTTATAAGCGCTCAATGCGCTAATGTCTTGTGCGGTAAAGAACATTTTTTCTTCATCTAATGTAGCGAGCCATTTATCAAAAAAAGTATTGGCAAGCGTATCGCTCCACACTGCCGGGCTGTAATGCTGTTTCTGCAAAAAAGTATGCAGTACTTTTATTTTGTTTTGAAAAGCTTGTTGTGCTGTGGCCTGTATCGTGGTAAATAAGATAAGACCAAAAAGGAGTTTTCTCATATAGTGTTTGTGAGCGGAGAGGGCTAAGGTAGGGGATTTTTGTTTTGAAACAATCGTAGTTGAATAAGATATTACCTTATCAATCGTGCAGCACAATTTCATAGGTAAATACTTTCCGCAGCCGATAAACGAAGGTAGAAAAGATAATTGTTGAGGTTAAAACTCTTTTTTGGCACAAAATGTAGCACAATCAAAATATGATGCTTTTCAAAAGTAGCTGCTACTATGAAGAGTCATACGAGATCATATATGATTTACCATTTTTTAACAAAGCTCCTATTCTTAAAAGACAATGCTCTTGCAGCCTTATTGTTTTTCAGCTTATCTTTGTCTCTTCTACATAAATATTAATATTATGACAACTTCATTATTTTATACTTTCCTTATAAGTATGCCGGGCGGCAGCGAGTGGATTCTTATTGTGATCGTAGTTTTACTATTGTTTGGAGGTAAAAAAATTCCTGAACTCATGAAAGGCATTGGCCGTGGTATGAGAGAATTTAATGATGCCAAAGACAATGTAAAATCGGAGATAGAAGAAGGTATGCGGGAAAAAGATTCCAGTAAAACTGCAAATCCACAATCTGCAAAAGGACCGGAAGCTCCTGTAGCGGAATAGACATTTTTTAATAGCAATAATGCCGAAGCGCAATTGTTTTTTGTGATCATTGCATCGCAGAAGATGATACCCTTCGGCATTTTTATTACTTTCACGCCATATGTATACATACAGCACTATACTACAATACCATGCAGCTTTACAAAATGGCGGCACCTCTTGCGAAGAAGTTGTGAATCAATACCTTACTGAAATAGAAAATCACAAAGATCTGAATGCCTTTGTGGAAGTATATGCAACAGAAGCAAGGCAGAAAGCAAAGGAACTAGACGAAAACCGTAAAGCCGGAAATCCTCTGAATAAACTGCACGGCGTAGTAATCGCTATTAAAGATGTGATAAGCTATAAAAATCATAGCATAAAGGCAGCGAGTAAAATGCTGGAGGGATATACTTGCCAGTACACGGCTTCTGCTTTGCAATTTCTTATAGACGAAGATGCCATCATTATAGGCAATTGTAATTGTGATGAGTTTGCCATGGGCAGCAGTAATGAAAATTCTGCTTACGGTAAAGTGCTCAATCCGCACAATAAAGAGAAAGTACCGGGAGGCAGCAGTGGCGGTAG
>JBBKWE010000057.1:0-22047 GCA_037968795.1 Ferruginibacter sp. | reverse complement strand
TTTGGAAAGGCCTGACCGGTTTCATAGAAAGGAAATGGGAGTTTCTTCTTACTGCCATTATGCTGCCTATTCTAATTGCGTGGTTTACTACTAGGATGAGGAATAAGCCGGCGAAGGAGAAGAGTGCTTAAATGGTTCTAAAAGTTTTTCATTTTCAGAAAAAATATGTCGGCATGAAGTTTTATAAAAACTTATCACTTAATATTTTGAAAGAAGCGCCTACAAAATTCTAATTCGTAAATGCTTCTTTTCAGTGGGCCTCCCGCATAGTTATCGGGAGGCTCGGACCAGGGACCAGCTATTCAGTCACATGTCCGAAGAAAATACGTTCCTATTGGGGATTCTTTATATTGAGCAGTTCGTCGCTATTTCCGGATATTTCTTCAGATTAGAAATGTATATCCTGCTTTTTGCCCTTTTAATATGTTTTTCAATTTTTAAGGCTTGAGGAAAAGTTTAGCATTCTATGACAAAGAAATATTCCCATCATTGGTTTGAGAAGAAAAAGAAGTTCCATAGGCTTTTGTATTAGCTTTTCGAGCCTTGATTGAACTGACTGCGGCGTAACTCCGATATAATATTTATCTAACCTTGGGGAATATATTATGTAGCTTGGGGAATATATTATGTAGCAAGCAATCATGCTATAAATAAAAAGAAAAAAGCCGCAATAAAATTGCAGCTTTTCCTTCTGTGGGCCCACCTGGGCTCGAACCAGGGACCACCTGATTATGAGTCAGGTGCTCTAACCAACTGAGCTATAGGCCCTGTTATCGTCCGTCGTCTGGCCTCTCGACCTACGACGCTCAAATAACGGGCTGCAAAAGTAAGTAATATCTGATATTTGCAAAACAATTTTTTAAGATTAAATGAAAAAAAATCTGCTGCTCGATCTCGGGGGTGTTTTGCTGGACATAGATTACAACAAAACTAAGGATGCTTTTGTGGCTCTAGGCTTTACTTATTTCAATGAAATGTATAATCAATACCACTCAGATGAGCTATTTACAAAGCTCGAAAAAGGAGAAATTACTCCAGAAAATTTCTATGAAGTTATTTTAAGTACAGCTCCTGCAGATATTACAGAAGAGCAGATACAAAGAGCATGGAATGCCATGTTACTTTCCTTTAGGATGAAGACCATCGGTTACCTACCCGTATTGGCAGAAAAGTACAATTTGTACCTACTCAGTAATACGAATGCCATTCATCACCAGGCTTTTATGAAATTATATGAGGAACAAAAAAGCGACAATGTTTTTGATGATTTTTTTATAAAAGCCTATTATTCCCATTCCATAGGATATAGAAAACCCAATGCAGACATTTACAAGTTTGTGGCAAAAGATGCCGGCATACAACCCGAAGAGACCTTATTTATAGATGATTCTTACAATAATATAGAAGCAGCAATGGCTGTGGGGTACAAAACGCATTTGCTTTTGGGTGAGGAAAGGATAGAAGATTTGAACCTGGAAACTTACTTCACTTCTTCAAAGTCTATATAGTCTTCTTTGCGTGGCTTACTTTCTACGGTGGTAGTATTTTGGGTTTGCTTTTTTTCCTGCTCATCCATGCGTCGCTTCATATCATTTACCTGCCCCCGTACTACTTTTGTAGTTTTATACAGTGGAATGATAAAGTCTACAATGACCTTGTAAATGATATATACAATCAATAATCTTACTGCAAGTGCTAATATTCCGCCCATGCGTCAAAGGTAATATTGCTCAAAGATTTTAATTGTTAAAAATCTGTATTCGCTTCTTTGCTGCTATTCAAAATACATTTGTAGCTTCAAAAGAGTTAGTATTTTGATAATATAGGAACTGCTGTTTTTGCAACTTTCTTTTGTATCTTGACACACACAAAAAAACATTAATAATGCAAAATCCTGAATCGCCAAAAAATCCCCAGCACAGTGTAGATCCGGAGAATGAAAAGAGAATGCGGGATCACCTCAGTAACCCTAATGATGAGATTACAGAAGACGATATTAAAAACGTAAAAACAGATTTTGACGGGCATGAACCCGAGGAAAATCTTTCTGAAGATGAGAAAAAGGTACTCAAGAAAAAAATAGAAGACGATCTGGATACTTCAATAGATACGAGCTGGAATGTACTAGGGACGTAAAGTATTAGTTCTTATCCAACGGGCTATCCTCATTCTGAGCTGGAGAAAAATAGGCACCCCGCTATATCTTTTTTGGTCGTATTTTATACGAAAGAAACCAGGTCCACGAAAATAAATTCCTATAGCTACCGCATTCATGTGAATCACAAAAATCACAGTTCAGATAAGCTAATTAAACACTGGTACCGCTTCCTCGTACAATTTCTGCGACTCATGAGTGAGTCTGTCTATTTGGATATCCAATAGAGGAAGGATTTCTACCACCGTGTTTATTTTACCTTCGGTCTGTAAAAATTTATTGAGCACTACCACTTTCTTGTTTTGTAGAATGCAATACCCGCTTTGAAAGTTGCCGCGCTCATACCGGATTACATAACCTGCCTGCGATATTATTTTTTCCAGCTTTGTAAGTGTACTTTGATTTATCTTCATCATTCTTATATCTGTATGCAACATCCATCAAATGCGGGAGTATGTAAAAAAATATTCTCCACACTATGTGTACAGATAAGCTCTAATTATATCTTCACAACCTGTCAAAATATTATATGGCGTGAGCACTAAGTACTCTGCGACCTTTTGTCATACTTTTTTATAAGGAATAATATTTGTAAATAGCAGGTTTACAATAAGAATATAACATAAGAATCATGATTGGAATATTTGCTGTTTCTATACTTTTTATGCTCATAGGAATGGGAGTGCAGGCGCAGCTTAAAAATAAGTTTGCTAAATATAGTAGAGTGCCTACCAGTAGTGGTATGAGCGGTGCACAGGTAGCAGAGAAGATGCTGCGAGATAATGGAATTATGGGTGTAAAAATCACTAATATTCCCGGCAAGCTAACAGATCACTATAACCCCACAAACAAAACTGTAAACCTAAGCGCAGAGGTGTACGAGGGAAAAAATGTAGCTGCAGCAGCGGTGGCAGCACATGAGTGCGGTCATGCGGTGCAGCACGCCACGGCATACAGTATGCTACAGTTTCGTAGTAAGATGGTGCCGGCGGTAAACATAAGTTCTTCACTATCACAGTGGATCATTTTTGCTGGTCTGGGTATTATGGGCTTTGGAGGAGGCAACCCTACGATTCTACTGGCAGGTATTGTATTATTTGCCGTTACAACCTTGTTTACGGTGATAACTTTACCGGTAGAGTTTGACGCAAGTAAGCGAGCCCTGGCATGGTTGCAGGATACAAACATTATGCAGCAAGAAGAACAAACCAAGGCAAAAGATGCCCTCAAGTGGGCCGCAATGACGTATGTAGTAGCCGCCATAGCATCCATTGCTACATTGGTGCAATACATCCTTATTTATAACCGCAGAAGTTAATCTCCTTAATTGCGGACTAAAAATACTTTTCTAAAGAATTAAAAATATATTACAGCTTTATAAAAATAACTAATGAATAAAAACGAATTTGATAAATACGCAGTGAAGCATAGAGGCATTAGCAGCAATACGTTGCACCAGTACAATGTCCATAATGCCGCACGGGCACAGGAGCAGATAATGGGCGGTGGCCATCCGCTCAGGGTTACAGGTCTTACCCCCAACATTATAGAAGAACGCCCTATGAATGTAGCGGTAATGGATGTGTATAGCAGGCTTATGATGGACAGGATTATTTTCCTGGGATATCCCATTAGCGATGAAGTGGCAAATATTGTAACGGCACAGCTCCTGTTTCTGGAAAGTACAGACCGCACGAGAGATATACAGATGTATATTAATAGCCCCGGCGGAAGCGTGCATGCAGGTCTGGGAATGTATGATACCATGCAATTTATAACTCCGGATATAGCGACTATATGTACAGGTATGGCAGCCAGTATGGGTGCTATCCTTATGTGTGCAGGTGCCCATGGCAAGCGTACTGCGCTTAAGCATAGTCGCATTATGATGCACCAGCCTAGTGCCGGCGCAGGCGGACAGGCGAGTGATATAGAAATAACGGTGAATGAAATACGCAAGCTCAAAAAAGAGCTCTACGCCATTCTTGCAGAGCATACAGGGCAAGATGAAGAAAAAATAGCAAAAGATTGCGACAGAGATAAATGGCTTACCGCTACGGAGGCTAAAGAATATGGCCTTGTAGATGAGGTACTTCTTACCAACGTGCGCAAGGAGAAAAAAGACTAACATTAATATTTTAACGACAAGAAAAATTAAAATGAATATATATAATACACGTTTTGATGAGGAAGGAGAGGAAGATTCTCCGGCGGCTTTAGAAAATCCTATGGAGAAAATGATGAGTGGCTGGCGCTTCGATAAGAAATTTATAGAGCAGCGAAAAGTCTTTCTTTGGGGCGCAGTAGATGATCGCAGCGCAAAAGATATTACTAACAGGTTACTGTACCTGGAAGCGATTGACCCGGGAAAAGAAATACAATTTTACATAAACAGCCCAGGTGGTGTTGTAACCAGCGGTATGGTTATCTATGATACTATGCAGATGATAAGCAGCCCTGTGAGCACGATATGTATGGGTATGGCGGCAAGCATGGGAAGTATCCTTTTAAGTGGTGGTGAAAAGGGTAAACGTTTCATTTTCCCTAGTGGCGAAGTAATGATACATCAACCTAGCGGTGGCGGTCGTGGCACCTCGGCAGACTTAGAAATAATGGCTGTGCAAATGCAGAAGGTTAAACTACTTGGGGCTACTATTCTGGCGAAAAATTGTGGTCAGACGGTAGATAAGATCCTGAACGACTTTGACAGGGATTACTGGATGAATGCAAAAGAAAGTATAGACTACGGAATTGTAGATGCAGAAATGAAAAAGATAAAATAAACTTACTAAAAGAGCAGAATGAAAATTTCTGCTCTTTTTATTTGCAGCATTTCTTCTTTTCTCCCCTCTCTTCCTGCCCGGCCTAGTTCCTGTTTTTGACTTTGTACACCAATTTGAGAAAGTTAACAACGATATTATTAAATTCCTTCATGACCCTCCACGCAGTCCATTTTCACATCATCCGATTATCAATTTCTCAAATCACAAACCCTTCCACTACCTCCCCAAAATACCTATGCTCCAGCGCATGCACTTTTTTCGCAAGCATTTCGGCGGTATCACTCTGGTCTACATCGCAGGTCTTCTGAAAAACTACCTTGCCATGATCATAAATTTCATCTACCTCATGTATGGTTATGCCACTCTCCGAATCGCCGGCTGCTATTACGGCCTCGTGTACGTGATTGCCATACATGCCTTTGCCCCCATATTTAGGAAGAAGGGCTGGATGTATGTTTAATATTTTTCCTCGGTAAGCTTTTATCACACCTCCCGGCACCTTCCACAGAAACCCGGCAAGTATAATATGCGTGACGTCATTTTCCTGTAAGGTACTTATATAATGATCTCCATTATTCCAACGATCTTTTTGAATAAGTATGTGGGGAATACCGTTGGCATCCGCAATTTCCAGCACTCCGGCTCCCGGCTTATTACACACTATCATCCTTATATGAATATGCTCATGACTGGCAAAGCGCTCTATAAGCTTCAGAGCGTTGCTACCGGCACCAGATGCAAATATGGCAAGATGTATTTTTGGTTTTAATTCAGAGCCCGTTTTTTGTCCCAGGATTCTTACTTTTAGTTTCAATAAAAAATCTCGAAAGAAAGTAAATTGCCCGAGCATACTACCTATAATCAAAACGCAAAGCGGCCAAATTAATGTCGCGATGAGGATATATAATACTATCCAAACAATCTCATGTATTTTTGGCATGGCACCCAAAATAAGCCTTGCAGTATACCCACAAAGACTCCCACCTAGTGCAAAACTCACTAAAATTAGCAGTATTTGTAGCGGCGAAGCATTCCATCTTTTTTGAAGTTTTGAGAGCATGACACAAAAGTCAATATTTTTTAACAAAATGCCTTTTATATTAAATTTTTGACCTCTTATTTTCTTACACTCAGATGACAATATAAAATATACTTTTTCTAAAAATCGGCTGAAACCCAATGCTGGCAAGGAAAAAAAAAATTAGAATTTGTTGATAATATGTGGACTTCGTACCTTACTTTTGCAGCACTAGATGGGAAAATTTCCTTTTTACACCTCGACTTAACTGTATGATGAGTATATATTCCAGAATATTTAACAAGTTTATTGCAACTTCAGCTTTCCTTATAATGCTCTCCTTTGCCCATAATGTGCAAGCTCAGGATGGGGAAGCGCTTTTCAAAGCTAATTGTGCTAACTGTCACAAACCTGATAAAAAATATACTGGACCGGCATTACAAGGCTGGGCAAGCAGGGTTCCTGCCGGTGACTGGATATATGAGTGGATACATAATCCTGCTGGAAAGGATGACAGTTATTCAAAAAAAATAAAGACAGAATATTCACCTACAATAATGACTGGTTTTCCTCAGTTAAAAAATGAGGAAATAGATGCAATAATGGCTTATGTAGATGCATACACTCCACCTGTAGCAGATGCAACAAGTGTAAGTGGGGGCGGTGGTGCAGATGGCACTTCTGACAATTCTTTACTTTTTGGTGTACTTACCATTATACTTGCTATCATTGGATTTACACTTTTACAGATCAATAGCAATCTCCGGAAGCTTAGTGATGATAAAGAAGGCGTTCTTAGAGGCGAGCCGGTTCCATTCTATAGAAACAAGACATACCTTATGACGGGTGTTCTTATGCTATTTGCACTTGGAGGTTATTTCCTGGTAAATGGTGCTATTGGTCTCGGACGAATGAAAAATTATCAGCCCGTACAACCAATATATTATTCTCATACGGTGCATGCTGGCGTAAATCAAATTAGTTGTTTGTACTGCCACGGCAGTGCACAAGATAGTAAGCATGCCAGTATACCTTCGGTAAATGTGTGTATGAATTGCCATATGGCAGTAAAAGAATATCAAGGCGACCCTATCACAAGAGAAGACGGAACAAGCGTAAATGGTACTGCCGAAATACAAAAATTATATTCTTATGCCGGGTGGAATCCTGAGACCGGTAAGTACAATCCAGATAATAATGGCGATGGTGTTCCTGACGGAGCTCGTCCTATAGAGTGGATAAAAATTCACAACTTGCCAGATCATGTCTACTTTAACCATAGCCAGCATATAAAAGTAGGACAAGTGCAATGCCAGACCTGCCATGGCAACATACAGGAAATGGGCGAAGTGAAACAGTTTGCAGAATTAAGCATGGGCTGGTGTATTAATTGCCACCGCGAAAGCAAAGTAAACTTCTATAACAAGGAAGATAGCAGCGGTAACAAGTTCTATAGTATATATGAGAAATTCTATAATCAAATGAGTGACTCTATTACTAATGAGCATGGGCATAAAGTTCCAAACCCACATAAGATGGATAGCGTAACCGTAGAAACGATAGGCGGTACAGAGTGCCAGAAGTGTCACTACTAAGAATAAACTCCGCAGGGAATAGTCGCCTGGGGAAGAAAGAATATCAAGAACAGAGAAATAATAAAGAGTTTTATAAATTGACAATTTTTAAAACTCATCAATTATAATTATTGACCACACTATGAGTAAAAAGTACTGGCAAAATTTTGGAGACCTTACTGAGTCGGAGCGTTTTCAGCAAGACAAGGAAAAGGAGTTTAAGGAAGAGCTGCTGCCTATAGAAGAGCTACAGGAAGAAAGCCTTCTTTCCTCTAAAACACCGAGAAGAGATTTCTTAAAATATCTTGGTTTTAGCACTGCTGCCGCCGCTATAGCTGCAGGCTGTGAAATGCCGGTACGCAAGGCTGTGCCTTACCTTAATAAGCCGGAAGAACTTATCCCAGGAGTGTCAGATTATTACGCCAGTACTTTTGTAAATGGCGGAGATGCAGTAAGTGTAATTGTAAAACAGAGAGATGGTCGCCCTATTAAATTAGAAGGAAACGAATCTTGTCCACTTACGGGTGGAGGAACTTCTGCTATAGTGCAAGCCTCTGTTTTAGATCTATATGATCCCACTCGCCTGCGCCACCCAATGGAGAAAAGCGGCAATTCTTATAAAGAAATACCAAGCTTTGATCAGCTGGATGCTAGATTAGCTGGAGAAATAGCTGCCAGCGGTAAACCACTTGTGTTACTTACTAGCACGATTAACTCTCCTACAACTTTAGAAATTATAGCTGGTTTTCTGGCAAAATATCCCGGAAGCCGCCATGTACAATATGATGCAGTAAGCCATAGTGGTATGCTATTGGCAAACGAAGCAAGTTATGGCCGCAAAGCCCTTCCGCGCTATCAGTTTGCAGAAGCTAAAGCCATTGTAAGCCTTGGTGCAGATTTTCTTGGTACCTGGCTCAACAGCATAGAATACACAAAAGATTATGCTGCGGGAAGAAATATTAAAGGCAGTAGCAATCCGGAAATGAGCCGTCACTTGCAGTTCGAAAGCATGATGAGCCTTACAGGAAGTAATGCAGATGATCGCTATACCCACAAACCATCTGAGACAGGAATGGTAGCTATGGCTATCCTTGCAGGACTTGGTGGAGGTACGGCGCCTGCTATTAAAGATGCTACATTGGCTAAAGGCGTTAAAGACGCTGTTACTTTGCTTAATGCAAATAAAGGCAAAGCCCTTGTTGTTTGCGGCAGCAATGACAGCAATGTGCAGATAGTTGTAAATGCTATTAATGAGGCAGTAGGTGCCAATGGTACTACCATAAACTGGGGAGCGAGCACCAATACGCGAAGAGGTGTTGATAGCGAAATGGTTTTATTAGCACAACAAATGAATGCCGGAGCCATAGGGACACTACTTGTTTACGATTGTAATCCTGTGTATAACTACGCAGACGGAGCTAATCTTGCTAAGGCAATCGCAAAAGTGCCGGTAACAGTGTCGTTTAACAGACTACTGGACGAAACGGCAGAATATTGTAAATACATTATTCCAACGCCTCACTGGCTGGAAAGCTGGGGCGATGCAGAACCAGTTTCTGGCTTCATAAGTCTTATTCAACCATTGATAAATCCTTTGTTTAAGACAAGACCTTTCCAAACCACTTTATTAAAATGGAGCGGAGCGGTAGCTGCGCCGGTAGCAATAGCTTCTGCTAAGGATAGCGCTAGTCAACTGGTGCCTCCAGCTATGATGGGCAATCAGCAGGAAGATCCCTACGCAGTATATGTTCAGAATTACTGGAAAAGCAAGCTGGGAGGAGACAACAATTGGAACAAAGCTTTACAAGAAGGTACAATACAAGCAGCCGGCACAGTTTTAACTGGTGCAAGTCATAGTGCAGGAGCACTTTCTACTGCCGCTGCTAAAATCGCCGCTGTGAAAGCGGGCGAAACTGAAGTGGTATTGTATCAAAAAATATCAATGGGCGACGGTAGCATGGCAAACAATCCATGGCTGCAAGAAGTTCCCGACCCTATCACAAAAGTGACCTGGGATAACTACGCTATAATGAGTCCCACACTTGCAAAAGCAGTGCTTGGTATAGACGTGGCTAATAACCAGCGCCAGGCAGACGCTTATGAAGTAACGCCGGAGAAGCCGGTTGTGAAAATTACAGGGGCAAACAAACAAACAATTTCATTACCAGTACTTATCATTCCTGGAATAAACGATCACACAATAGCGGTGGCGCTTGGTTATGGAAGACAAAGTGCTGATGATAAAAATAGCCTTGAGCGGGTAGGTAAAGCAGCTACTAATGCTGGTAAAAATGCTTATCCACTGGCATTCTTTGATGGGACTTCTACCATTTACAGTTCTGCTGTAAGTGTAGAAAAAACCGGAGATGTATATCCACTGGCACAGACACAGGTACATGGCTTTACAGAAGGCCGTCCTATAGTACACGAAACTAGTCTTGCGCAATTCGTAGCCAACCCTAAAGCAATGCTTGCGGAGGTAAATGAAGAGCGTGAATTGCTTATACCACATGGTAAAGAGAGTTTTGAAAAAGATGCTACGCTTTATCCATACTATGATAAGCCAGGGATAAAGTGGGGAATGAGTATTGACCTCAATACTTGTATAGGTTGTAGCGCTTGCGTAGTAGCTTGTACTGCAGAGAATAATGTGAGTGTAGTAGGAAAGATACAAGTACAAAGAGCACACGAAATGCATTGGTTGCGTATAGATAGATACTTCACAGGCGATTTGGAAAATCCTGATGTAATCTTCCAGCCTATGCTTTGCCAGCATTGTGATAACGCTCCATGTGAGAATGTTTGTCCTGTGGCAGCTACCCCACATAGCAGCGAAGGGCTTAACCAAATGACTTATAACAGATGTATAGGTACAAGGTATTGTGCTAATAACTGTCCGTATAAAGTAAGAAGATTTAACTGGCATGACTATACCGGAGCAGACAGCTTTGCAGATAACCAGGAGCCACTGCGTGGTACCGATTTAGATGAAGCCGTGTTTCAGATGAATGATGAGCTTAGCCGTATGGTGCTCAATCCTGATGTTACAGTACGTAGCCGTGGTGTGATGGAGAAATGTTCTTTCTGTGTTCAACGTTTGCAAGAAGCAAAGCTTGAGGCTAAGAAGCAGCAGGATCCTACGATGATAAGAAATGTGAAGACCGCATGTTCGCAAGCTTGTCCTACAAATGCTATTACTTTTGGAAATGTAAATGATAAAGAGAGTGAAGTGGTAGTAGCAAGAGAAGATGAGCATAGAAACTTCTATGTACTGGAGCAATTGCACGTTTTACCTAACGTGAGCTATCTCGCAAAAGTTCGTAATAGCGACAGAGTGATAGGCGAAGAGCATGAGCATGTGCAACAACCACATGGTGAGCAGGTGAGTGAAGGAGATCATGGATAAGGCCGTCAGGCTGAGCTTGTCGAAGCCGGGTTTGATTGAGGAATGTAAATAGAGCGAATGCTGTTATTAGCAAAAAGGAATGCCTACTGCGATGTTTCGTGAGGAAAGGAAACAACGGGGAGAAAAAAGAATAACAACGTTTTGAAAAAGTACAAAACGGAAGAAATAAAAACAAAACTGATTGAAGAAAAGTCTAAAGTCTATTAGTCTACCGTCTACTAGTCTTTAAGTCTCTTAAACGTCTAATATAAGATATGTCATTACTCAAGTACGAATCACAACAGAGGGAACCACTGGTAGATGGTAATAAGGATTACCACCAGGTGACCGAGGATATCATCGGGCCCATAGAGATGAAGCCGACCAAACTTTGGTATATAGGTTTCTGGATCTCCGTAGGCCTTCTCCTCTTTGGGGTATATAGCATTTATCGTGAGGTAACTTACGGTGTGGGCGAGTGGAATCTTAATAAGACCATCGGCTGGGGTTGGGATATCACCAACTTCGTATGGTGGGTAGGTATTGGTCACGCAGGTACTTTGATCTCAGCTATCTTGCTACTTTTCCGCCAGGGATGGCGTACTGGTGTAAACAGAGCCGCAGAGGCAATGACGATATTTGCGGTAATGTGTGCGGGTCAATTCCCAATCTGGCACATGGGTAGAGTTTGGATGGCTTTCTTCGTAATGCCTTATGCAAATACTCGTGGTCCTTTGTGGGTTAACTTTAACTCGCCGCTTCTGTGGGACGTATTTGCGATTTCAACATATTTTACTGTATCACTATTATTCTGGTATTCAGGTTTACTTCCAGACTTTGCTACAGTAAGGGACAGGGCAAAAACCAAATTCCGTAAAATGATGTACGGCGTTGCAGCTTTTGGCTGGACGGGTTCTACCAAGCACTGGCAGCGTTTTGAATCATTATCGCTTGTACTGGCAGGTTTGAGTACACCACTCGTACTTTCAGTACACACCATTGTATCTTTTGACTTTGCTACTTCCGTAATTCCGGGCTGGCATACTACTATATTCCCTCCTTACTTTGTGGCGGGTGCTATCTTCTCTGGTTTTGCTATGGTGCAAACGCTTCTCATTGTAGTGAGAAAAGTAATGAATCTGCAAGACTATATTACCCTCGGGCATATAGAAGCAATGAATAAAGTAATTGTACTTACTGGTAGTATTGTAGGTTGCGCTTACCTTACAGAGTTGTTCATCGCATGGTACGGTCAGAATCCATATGAGTGGTGGGCATTCAGTCAGAACAGAGCTAATATCTTCAGTCCTTATGGCTGGTCGTATTATCTTATGATGTTCTGTAACGTGGTATCGCCCCAGTTATTCTGGAGCCGCAAGCTTCGTAGAAATATTACGTTTACTTTCTTCATGAGCATAATTGTGAACATAGGAATGTGGTACGAGCGTTTTGTAATTATCGTTACTTCTCTTTACCGTGACTTCCTGCCAAGTAGCTGGAGCACATATTACAGTCCTTCTATCTGGGAGATTGGTTTCTACCTCGGTACATTTGGATTATTCTTTACCTGCTTCTTCTTATTTGCTAAGTACTTCCCGGTAATAGCAGCAGCAGAGATAAAATCGATATTAAAGACTAGTGGAGAGAATTATAAAGCGAAAATGACAGATATAGAGAAAGCTGATGCGGAGAAGTTTTATATTGAAGAAGTGGAGCATGCACATTGATAATTATTAATTATTAATGTGGAAAGGTCGTCAGGCTGAGCTTGTCGAAGTCGGGTTGTCAGGAAAGAATGAAAGAAGAAGAGTTTGGTTCTTAATAATCGCTTTGGCTGTCGCGATAGTTATCAGGAGTCGAAGCCAGAAAAAAGAATCAGAATAGAATTAAACGAGTTTGAATTTTAAATAAGGGTGCTTTATTAATAATTAATAATTAGTCCTTAATAATTAAAAAAACATGTCAGGAATTAAAAAATTTGTAGTTGGCGCTTTCAGAGATGAAGCGGTACTGTTTCCGGCAGTGAAAAACGTGCGCAAGGCAGGGTATAAGATACACGATGTGTACACACCCTTTCCTATTCACGGTTTAGATCATGCTATGGGTTTAAGGGAAACTAGTCTGCATACAGCTGGTTTCATCTACGGTATCACGGGTACGGCCACAGCGCTTACATTTATGAGCTGGGTATTTACTAAAGACTGGCCGCTAAACATTGGTGGAAAGCCTCATTTTGCTCTACCTGCCTGGATACCTATTACTTTTGAGTTGACGGTTCTTTTTTCTGCGGTAGGTATGGTGCTTACGTTTTGCTATTTATGCAACCTTGCACCATTTGTAAAAAAACATCATTTTCACCCAAGAGCTACAGATGATCTTTTCATAATGGCGATAGAATGTACAGATAAAACCGATGATACAGAAGTACAAGCCTTCCTTGCACAAGCTGGTGCTGAGGAAATAAATGTGCAGGTAGCAGAAACCGGTTGGTGGATAGGAAGATACGACAGAGAACAAAAGTTGTACAGAGACGAAAAAGGATATTGATTACATTTCAAAGAAGGAAAAAGCTACAGCTGATTTCATCAATGAAAAAGATGCGAAAAAAATAGTAAATCATAAATACCTCCGCAAAGGAGTAAGCGTATGAACAAAAAATTTATCATAACAACCCTTATCATTACCAGCATAATTACGTTGGTGGCATGTAGCTCTAAGCGTGATCCAGGTCGTATATATATGCCAGATATGACGTATAGCCGTGCTTACGAGGCATATGCAGAGAGAGATAGTGCAGACTTTACCACAGACATGATGAATAAAGGGGGTAATAAAATATTTTACAATGCAAAACCTGCAAATGGTACGGTAAAGAGAGGAGAATTATTTGCTTACACTTTGCCTAATGATAGCAACGGTTACTTAATGAGTGCATCAGTACAAAACCCAATAAGTGATTCTGCAGCAGCAAAAGGAATGGCAGAAGCCGGACGTTTGTATAATATTAATTGTGGAATATGCCATGGTGCAAAGGCAGCTGGGAACGGTCCGCTGAGCACGGGTGGAAAAATAGGGGGAGTAGCTAATCTAACCTTGCCAAACTATGTGGCAATGCCAGATGGTACTATGTTTCACTCTATTCAATACGGAAAAGGAGTAATGGGAAGTTACGCTTCTCAGCTTAGCAGAGAGCAACGTTGGATGATTATAAAATACATAAGAACGTTGCAAAAGGGAGATGCTCCTGTGAAGGAAGGAGATGCCGCTGCTACTAAAGACAGTACGGCTGTAGCGATGAAGTAAAAGGACTAAAAGAAAAATAGAAAAGAACAATAAGTGTTTGTAGAAGATTGGTTAACAAAATTCCAAGACACTTTTCGAGAAAAATAAAAGTACATGAACAAACTTTTTGTATTACCGGCAAGTTTCAAGAAATGGTCGATGGCACTCATTATAGCAGGTGTAATTGCGGTGCTATATGGTGTGATCATGTATAAGCCCTGGGAGCACGGACACCACGGTGAGCATATTCAAAGCACCCGGTTCTGGGCAGTACTGTTGCAGAATAGTGTGTATTGGTTGCTTACGGTAAATGCCAGTATGTTCTTTATAAGTGTAACTACCCTGGCAATGGGTGGCTGGCAAGTAGCTATGCGTAGAATTCCGGAAGCTATAAGTAGCCTTGTTCCTATTCTAGGTATTATAACCTTTGTAATTCTTATGGCTATCGTTTGGGGTGGTCGCACAGATATTTATCACTGGCTAGACCCTAATCTTTATGAGCAAGGTGGTGCAGAATATGACAAGATATTAGATGGTAAGCACGGTTTTCTTAATCCCATGTTTTATACTATCTGGAGTTTGGTTTCCATAGGCCTGTGGTGGTTACTCGGTAAAAAAGTACGCACCCTTAGTCTGGAGTCTGATAATATGGGCACAATGGATCATGATACAGCGAAAAGCTGGATTCAAAAGAATATTGTAGCTACTGCATTTTTTACGGTAGTATTTGGTCTTACAGTAGGAAGTACAGTACCTTGGATATGGCTAATGAGTATAGATGCGCACTGGTACAGTACCATGTATAGCTGGTATGTATTTGCAAGCACATTTGTATCTGGCTTATCTTTAATGGCGATATTTATTGTATACTTTAAGAACCGTGGAGAGTTAGAATATGTTACAGAAGAGCACTTGCAGGATGTAGGTAAGTTTATGTTTGCCTTTTCTATATTCTGGACTTACCTATGGTTCAGCCAGTACATGCTTATCTGGTATAGTAATCAGCCAGAGGAAACAGGATATTTTGTAGCAAGAATAGGTACAGCCACAAAAGCTGGCCCTTACCAGGGAATATTTTTCCTTAATCTGATTTTAAATTTCTTGTGTCCTTTACTAATATTTATGAAGAAAGCACCGAAGAGAAACTGGGGATTGGTTACGTTTATGGCTACCCTTATTATCTTTGGGCACTGGATAGATTTTTATCAAATGGTGATGCCAGGTACACTTCATGAGCACGCAGAGATGTTGCCTTTTGAATTTGGGGTAGCGGCATTATTTATAGGGATTATTATGTGGGGTGTAGGAAGGTATGCAAGCAAGCATCCTATGACAGCAATAAATCATCCTTTCTTAAAAGAGAGTATGATACACCATACTTAAAAGAGCGTAAGGCAGTCAATATTGTCAGGCTGAGCGTAAGTTTATCCTGAGTAAGTCGAAGGGAAGTCGGATTAGGGAGAAGATTTTTGAATAGGAATTTTAGATTTTTAATTGTGACTTTAGTCTACGCTTGCCACGGAAGGTCTAATCTTCAGGCTGAGCTTGTTGAAGCCGGGTTAAGGGGAAGAATTTGAAATTGAGTATTATGTTTTATGCTTGTATTAAGGTGATCTTTAGTATAACAACTTTTAACAACTCAAGGAAAGCAAAACTTAAAAAATTTTGTTTTAATATAGATAACAAAAAAGAAATTTCCTGCCGCAATGCAGGAACATAAAAAATAGAAAATGAAGGAAATTTTTGTAATTGTAAGTGTTATCCTTGTCTTTGTTATTATTTTTCAGATAGCAAAAGCCAGCGAATATGTGAGTGTGCTTAAGGGAGAGGAAAACACCCGTAAACAAAACAATAAGATTAACGGATTTATGCTTATTGCATTTCTTATCGCCGGCCTGGTAGGGGTGTGGTGGTGCAATCATATTTTGTATGGTCGTACGCTTTTCCCACAAGGTTCTGCATCTGTAGAAGGAGAAACGATTGATACGATGTTATTAGTAACAATCGCTATTACAGGAACAGTGTTTCTAATCACACAAATAGGTTTGTTTTGGTTTGCATTTCGCTATCAGGAAAAGGATAATCGCAAAGCTTATTTCTATCCACACAACACCACATTAGAACTTATCTGGACTACAATACCTGCGATTACAATGACTGTTTTAGTTGTTTTTGGACTAAAGCATTGGTTCCATATCACTGGCGATGCTCCTAAGAACTCAACCGTCGTAGAAATTACTGGCCACCAGTTCGGTTGGGAAATGCGCTATCCTGGTAAGGACGGCGTTTTAGGAAATATAAATTACAAACTATACAATCAGCCAAGTGGTAATGTAGTAGCAGTAGACTTTAAAGATCCTGCCAGCCACGACGATTTACACGTATCTGCAGAAATGCATGTACCCGTAGATAAACCTGTAAAGCTGGTAATACATGCACAAGACGTAATTCATGATGTGGGTCTATCTCATTTCAGAATGAAAATGGACGCTGTGCCTGGTATACCTACAACGTTGTGGTTTACACCTAAGTATACAACTAAACAAATGAAAGAGCGCACAGGTAATGCAAATTTTGTGTACGAAATTAGTTGTGATCAGATGTGTGGTTCCGGTCACTTTAGTATGAGAGGAACGATTGTCGTAGAAACCTTAGAGGAATATAACGCTTGGTTAGCTTCGCAAAAACCACAGTATTATGCCTTATATCCTGAAAAGGATCCAAACCCTGCTCCGGTAGAAGGCGCAGCGGCGGCAGACACAACAAAACAACTTGCTTCAGTAGCAAAGTAAAAAATAATTTAGTAGCATTTCCCGCAAGGTAAATGTAACAGAGATTTTGAAAATATATAGAGTATGAGTACCGCAGTAAGCACAGCAACGGTTTTACATGGAGCACACGATGCAGGCCATGACCATCATGAGCATCATCAATCCTTCATCAGCAAGTATGTATTTAGCATGGATCATAAGACCATCGCTAAACAATTTCTGGTGACAGGCATTATTTGGGCCATTATTGGGGGTTTCTTTTCTGTTGTTTTCAGATTACAGTTAGGCTATCCCGAAAGCACCTTCCCTTGGTTGGAAGATATTCTCGGCCATTGGGCAAAAGGTGGTAAGCTAAATCCAGAATTCTACTATGCACTCGTAACGATGCACGGTACTATACTTGTATTTTTTGTACTTACAGCAGGACTGAGTGGTACTTTTGCTAACTTTCTTATTCCTCTACAAATAGGAGCAAGAGATATGGCTTCACCTTTGCTTAATATGCTTAGCTACTGGTTCTTCTTTCTTGCAAGCATCATTATGATGTCTTCTCTTTTTGTACAAACAGGACCCGCATCTGGCGGTTGGACAATTTACCCTCCGCTAAGTGCTTTGGGCGAAGCAAGTATGGGAAGTAAGATAGGTATGGACCTGTGGCTGGTAAGTATGGCAATGTTTATAGTTTCTTCGCTTCTGGGCGGTCTTAACTATATTACTACCATTTTAAATATGCGTACAAAAGGTATGAGCATGACGCGATTGCCACTTACTATTTGGTCTCTATTTTTTACCGCAGTACTTGGCGTATTGTCTTTCCCGGTTTTACTCTCGGGTGCTATATTACTTTTATTTGATCGTCATTTAGGAACCAGTTTCTACCTCAGTGATATTATCGTGGCTGGTAAGATATTGCCTAACGAAGGGGGCTCTGCCATTCTGTTCCAACATTTATTCTGGTTCCTTGGTCACCCGGAGGTATATATTATAATATTACCAGCCATGGGTATGTCTTCTGAGATACTGAGTGTTAATAGCCGCAAACCCATTTTTGGATATATGGCAATGGTAGGTTCTTTGTTTGCAATTACGATTCTTGCCTTCCTTGTGTGGGCGCACCATATGTTTGTAACTGGATTGAATCCCTTCCTGGGATCCGTCTTCGTACTCCTCACATTATTAATAGCAGTACCATCGGCCATTAAAGTATTTAACTGGCTTACTACTTTGTGGCGAGGAAATATAAGATTTACACCCGCCATGCTTTTTGCCATAGGTTTTGTAAGTATGTTTATTAGTGGTGGTCTTACAGGTATCTTCCTAGGGAACTCTGCACTCGACATTCACTTGCATGATACTTACTTCATCATTGCGCACTTCCATATTGTTATGGGGGTAGCAGGTATGTTTGGAATGTTTGCCGGGGTTTACCATTGGTATCCAAAAATGTTTGGAACCTACCTCAATAATACATTAGCATATATTCACTTCTGGATCACCATGATAGGAGCTTACCTGATATTCTGGCCTATGCACTACGAAGGTCTTGCCGGTATGCCACGTAGATATTATGATTTTAGTAACTGGGAGTCCTTTAAAATGTTTGGTGGATTAAATCAGTTTATCACTGTTGTATCTATCATCGTTTTTGCAGCGCAGTTCTTGTTTATTTTTAACTTCTTCTACAGTATATGGAAAGGAAGAAAAGTAACCACGCTTAATCCATGGAAAGCGAATACGCTGGAGTGGACTACGCCTATAAGACCTGGTCATGGTAACTGGCCTGGGGAAATTCCGGAAGTGTTTAGAGGAGCGTACGATTATGGTAAAGACGGACACGACTTTATCCCACAAACGGTGGCTTTTGTAGAAGGGGAAACCGAGCCTGATGATCAGATAAACAAAGGGGAATTGGATATAGATGATGAAACAGGTCATCATAGTAAAACAAAATTACCGGGGAAATAAAACCCGAAAAGATAGAGGGCTCAGCTATGGAGAAGACCACTAATATTACAGATTCGGCTTCGCTTAGGCTGGCAAGTAAGATTAAAGATTATTTTCTACTAATAAAGTTCACTTTGAGTTTTATGGTAGTCTTTAGTACAGTGATTTGCTACTTACTGGTTCCTCATATAGAGTTTGATCTTTGGAAAGTTCTTTTACTTTTTGCAGGGGGCATGCTGGTTACAGGTGCTGCCAATGGAATAAATCAGATCCTGGAGCGGGATACAGATGCACTGATGAAACGCACTGCTAAGCGACCACTTGCGAGTGGGAGAATGAGTGTGCCGGAAGGATGGGCATTTGTAATTATAAGCTCCGTAGCAGGACTGGCTATTATGTACAGCTTTAGTATAGAAGCGGCTTTGCTTAGTTTGCTCAGTTTGCTACTTTACGGATTTGTATATACGCCGCTTAAGAAAGTGAATTCCATTGCAGTATTAATAGGGGCTATTCCGGGCGCTTTGCCTTGCTTAATAGGCTGGGTAGCAGGATTTGAGCCTGGTTACGAAAACCTTTGGCTGGGCGGCTGGATACTTTTCGGCATACAGTTTCTTTGGCAGTTTCCACACTTCTGGGCAATTGCATGGGTGGCACACAAAGACTATGATGCAGCAGGATTTAAGTTATTGCCTAGCAAGGAAGGACCTACTAAATTTACCGCTTTACAAACGGTAATGTACAGTGCCATGATGATACCAATAGGGTTTTTGCCATATTTGTTTAAGATAAGCGGTGTTGCGAGTTTGGTTATCTTATTGGTTTGTAACCTGGCTATGGTTTTTCTCTGCATACAGTTGTTTAGAAAAATGGATGTAAAGTCAGCGAAGAAGGTCATGTTTGGTAGTTATTTCTATCTCATGATTGTATTTTTGAGTTTATGGGCAGATAAAATTTAATGATTTTCGATTTGAAAATTTTGATTTCAAACTGGAAATACAGGATGGAGTGAGAATTAAAATTGTGGAACTTGAGGTAGGAAAGATATTTAATTGATGAGGTGTTTTTGATGGTTATTGTGATAGTTTTTGTACAACAATAGCTATCAATTAATAATCATAAATCAAAAAAGTTTAAAGCATGAGTGCAGTGACGATGGAAAAGAGAAATAACAAAATACACCCTCATAAGTTTGCCTTATGGGTGGGTATAGGCAGTATTCTCATGATGTTTGCCGGCCTTACTAGCGCTTACATCCTTAAAAGGAATATGGCTGGTTGGATAAGTATAGACTTGCCACAGGCATTCTTTTATAGTACTGCAGTAGTTATTGCAAGCAGTTTTACAGTGTGGATGGCTACAAAGGCTTTTAAGGAAAGAGAAATGAAGCGGTACAGAATGCTAATGCTGGTAACAGCGGCACTCGGGCTGGTTTTCATTGCCTTACAAACGCTGGGATTTTATCAGCTGTTTGCTAAAGGCTTATCACTGGGTACTACGAGTTCAGTAGATTTCCTTTATCCGCTCGTGGGATTACATGCGCTGCATGTATTGGGAGGAGTGGTAGTTCTGGTAGTAATGCTGCTAAAAGCATTTAGCCGCCGTACAAGGAGTTACTCGTCAGTTCCAGTGGAATTAATGAGTACGTATTGGCATTTTGTAGGGATACTATGGATATACCTTTTAGTATTTTTATTGATGATAAAATAGTGAGAATAAGAACTATATGTTACTATGAGATTTGGCAATGGTTCAGTTGATAAAATAGAAAGACAGAGAATAGAAATTTTTACTTTTTACTTTTTACTTTTTACTTTTACCTTTCTGAGGTACAAAAGTAAATTCAGAATTAGAATAATATGGCTACAACAGCAATTCCGGCAGGTACAAAATGGTGGGGCGGTGGCAAAAGCCCGTTCAACTCCAGCTACGGCAAGGTTATGATGTGGTACTTTCTTATGAGTGATGCTTTCACATTTGGCGCATTCCTTATAAGCTACGGTACTATAAGATTTAGTGTAAACGACTGGGCAGATCCTAATGCTGTATTTAATGCTACGCCATTTACCGGGCACATGAATTTGCCTCTGGCATTCGTGAGTTTGATGACCTTTATCCTCATCTTTAGTTCCGTAACCATGGTACTAGCCGTGCACGAAGGGCATAAGATGAATAAAAAAGGCGTAGAGAAATATATGCTTTGGACGATTCTTGGAGGTATTCTTTTCTTGTCTTGTCAGGCATGGGAGTGGACGCATTTACTCACTGCAGAGCACGCCGTATTGTTAGATAATGGCACAATAGGTACAATGGCTACTACTGCCGCTTCTAATCCATGGGGCACACACGTGCCTGCAGAAACTGCAATGGCAGCACTTAATAGTAGCACAGACCTACAATTGCAAAATATTATGGGAACGCTTCATGGTTCTGGCGCGGGTGAGCATGGTGCAGCCATGAGCCGTGCAGATATGCTCACTACAATACAAGCTGCTGATCTTCATGTAAGCACCGTAGGACGTCCTGCATTTGGTAGTTACTTTTTTGGTATCACTGGTTTCCACGGTTTCCACGTATTTAGTGGTGTAGTAATTAATATTATCATGTATCTGCAGGTTAAGAAAGGCGTTTTTGAGCAGAGAGGTCATTACGAGATGATAGAGAAAGCAGGACTTTACTGGCACTTTGTAGATCTTGTTTGGGTATTTGTATTTCTGTGTTTCTATCTAATATAATCGAGAAACAATCAGTAGACATTAGTAAAGACTTTAAGAATTAAATTATGAGCGATAACACAATTTCACCGGAAATAAGCTTTGCCCCACATCATGACGAAGGGACAAAAACAATTTGGAATACCTTTTGGCTTTTGTCTGCCATCACAGTTGTGGAGCTGGGCATTGGTTTATTAATTTATTATTTTAATAAAGGAGATGGTTCAAGTGCAGGTTTAATTCTGGCTTTTAAAGGTGCCGTTTGTATTCTTACACTAGCTAAAGCTTACTACATTGTTTCAGTATTTATGCACCTTGGTAGTGAGGTGCGTAACCTCATTATGACCATTATTGTTCCTTGTGCATTGTTCATCTGGTTCCTTATTGCCTTCCTGTGGGATGGCGATAGCTGGAGAACCTTAAG
>JBBKWE010000056.1:0-6942 GCA_037968795.1 Ferruginibacter sp. | reverse complement strand
ATATGCATCGGGAAGGATGCCGGTAACGTTGCCGGTGGGCTTTATAAATTAAAGAGTCTGAGATATTACCGTTAATACTATCAGCAAGAACCGGAGTTCAATTATACAAAACTGAAATTTAATTCAAGACTGTAGTTGCATCAAATAGAACCAACAGGAGAAAAAAATTTTTCCTAAAGTCATATTACTGTCAAATCTTATTTCAATGAATTTATCTAAAAGACAGTCTTGTCTTTTTAATCTCAATGTACATGCAATGTTCGCAGTACTTTGCGACTATTGAATTGAAAAGAACCTTTTTATGATGTTTGAACGTCAATAAATATCCCGGATTTAGTCAATACAAAAATTGATATTGCAAAACCATTTTATCATTTGTGGCGTACTTTTTGGAAAACCTTAACAATTATACGTTTTATCAAAATTATTTACTCCAAAAAAAGCTTGTCGCATGCCAACATTACTACCTAAGAAAAAAGGACTAACCTTTTTTTTAATTGCCATTATTGCACTCACATTTACAGTGTGGAAATCTAAAAACTATTTTTTCGGAGATGCAAGCAGCGTCTCCACACATTCTTTATCTGACCACGAAAGAGCGGAGATGGAAGAATTTCAAAATGAGATCAACGAAAGCGCTAACAAACTTGCCGGAATTGAGGCTATGTGGCGGCAAGAGTTTGATCGCACAAAAGATCTGGAAACGGGTACAATTCCTAAAGAGAGATTGATTGGAGCTTTTGAGGTAAAACAGCAGAAGGAAGCTCAAATGAAATTAAGCGGTGCTCACAGAGGAATCGCCGGTATTAATTGGATAGAACGTGGCCCAAGCAACATAGGAGGGCGCACGAGAGCACTCATGTTTGATAAAAATGATCCAAGCTTCAAAACAGTTTTTGCCGGAGGCATTGGTGGTGGTTTATGGAAAACTACTGATATAACACTAACTACTCCCACTTGGACCAAAGTATCTGATACCTACGAGAATATTGGTATTTCATGTATTATACAAGACCCAAACACTGCCCAGGTTATGTATTTTGGTACAGGAGAAGGGTGGTTTAACCTTGGTTCTCAAAATGGTTTAGGTATCTGGAAAAGTTCTGATGGAGGCACTTCATGGTCTCACTTACCAAGTACCATAAACGGTAATTTTACTACTGTACAGAAATTAGCGATGGCTTCTAATGGTGACCTTTATGCCGCTACCTCACCAGCTGGTATTATGAGAAGTAAGAATGGAGGTGCAAGTTGGAGTAATGTGTTCACCGGAAGTTGTGCAGATCTTGAGATAGCAAGCAATGGCACTATATATATCACCAAAGGAATTTTTTCTCCCGGCAGTATATGGAAATCTTTGGGGGGCGTAAATGCAGGTAACCCCGGAACCTTTACAAACATAACTCCCACCAGTACCGGAGGTTTTCAAAGAATGGAAATCGGGCTGTCGGCTTCTGATCCCAATAATTTGTATGTGCTTTGCCAGGGCGGAGCAAGCAATGATGCTACAGATATGTTTCACAGCATTGATGCAGGTGCGTCTTGGGTGCCCTGCAACTTAACTTCGGCAGTAGTGCAGGATCCAATTCCTACAAACACAAACTTTACCCGTGGCCAGGCATGGTACGATCTGGTGTGTGAGGTAGATCCCTTAGAGCCCACTACTGTATATATAGGTGGAATTGATGTTCATAGATCTGAAAATGCCGGAGCAAGTTGGAGTCCCTTAACGAAGTGGACTAGCATTATCACTCCCAGCCCAGCTATACCAGTAGTACATGCAGACCAGCATGCCTTGGTGTTTAAACCAGGGAGTAGTGATATTGCATTGTTTGGAAATGACGGTGGAGTATTCTATAGTAATAACCTTACTTTACCTTCTGGACTATATACAATCCCTTCTAAAAATTTCGGCTACAACGTTACCCAGTTTTATTGCGTAGCGGTAAATCCTACAGCGGGTTCAAATTACTTTTTAGCTGGTGCACAGGATAACGGAACACAACGATTTAATACAGTAACAGGCGGCGTGCAGTCTACAACAGAGGCTACAGGTGGTGATGGTGGATTTTGTCACATAGACCAGCTCAATGCCAGTAATCAATTTTCCAGTTATGTATACAGTAGCTATTATCGGAGTACAAATGGAGGAACTAGTTTTAGCAACACTATAAACGATGGTACGCATGGCCAATTTATAAACCCCACAGATTATGACAACGTGAGCAAAGTTTTTTACAGTGATTACACCTTGGTGAGTACCAGGGCAGGTGGCTCATATGCCAGATGGCTTACAAGCGGTTCTACTAATACAGGCGTTACAGTGAGTAATTTTGCCGGCGCTTCTGCGTCACATGTTTCTGTATCCCCGAATGTAGCTAACAGGGTATATTTTGGGTTGACTAACGGAAGAGTTGTATATGTAGATAACGCCAATACTGCTACAGCAGTAGCAGGTACTATAATAAGAACCGGAAGTGGGACCGTTTCGGGTATCGCAATTGAAAAAAATAATGAAAATCATATTGTTGTTACATACAGCAACTATGGTGCTCAAAGTGTTTGGGAAACAACGGATGGCGGCTCTAACTGGACGAATATAGAAGGAAACTTACCAGATATGCCAGTTCGATGGGTCATTTTCAATCCTAATAGTAACGATCAACTTATGATAGCAACGGAGTTAGGTGTATGGAGCACCGATGATATAAATGGTGCGAGTACAGAATGGAATCCTACTGGTAGCAATATGCCAAATTGTAGAGTAGATATGCTGCAAGTAAGAGAAAGCGATAATTTAGTGGCGGCTGCTACTTACGGTAGAGGAGTGTTTACAACGACTTTTACAAATAGTGATGTGCCATTAATTAATTTTGAAAAGCAAACTACTTTCACAACTGAAGCCGGACCAACCACATTCACAGGTTGTGGTACATATGGTTACAAAGAAATTCCCGTACGATTCTTTATTTCTAAAGCACCGGTGGGAGATGCAACAGTTACCATAAATACTAACCCTAACAGCACAGCTATTCTTGGTCAGGATTACATGCTTACTAGTAATTCTGTGACCTTCCCTGCTGGTAGTACGACTCCGCAAACTATAATGCTTCGAATAATCAATGATCATAACATAGAGGAAACCGAACATTTGGAACTGGGACTCACTGTATCTGGAACGACAGATGCAGTAAAGAATACAATAAATCAGAATTTTTCTATTGAGATTTTAGATGATGAGAAGGCTCCAAGTGCAGCATTCGTAGGAAAACTGCAAGTGGGTGACTTTACAACAAATCTTGGTGGCAGTAGTCCATTGCAGGGCTCACAAAGTGATAAAAAAATGCAATACCTCTATCTTGCCTCAGATCTTCTTGCTTCTGGTGTAAAGGCAGGAGACATCACCGGATTTTCTTTTGAAATAGGTACCAAAGGTAGTATTCAGCCTTTTAATGGTTTTACGATTAAAATGGGAGCCAGCAGTTTATCAGACCTGTCTTCAGGGTTTGCCTCTACAGCAGGATACAACATCATATACTCTGCACCGGCTGGTGGATATAATACTGCTGCCGGTACAAATGAATTCTTATTTAATACTCCGTTTAATTGGGATGGTACAAGTAATATCATTTTTGAATATTGCTATAATAATGCGACAGCACCTCCTGCGCCACCTGTAGCAATACCTGCAGGTAGTGGCGATGACATTCTTCGCGGACAGGCAACAAGTTATATCTCACAGGCGAGAGCTGTGAGCACAAACCAACCAGGAGATGATGGCTGTGCCTTTACAACACCATCCATATATCTCGGATTCAGACCATTGGTAAAATTGTATCAATTACAACCCCAAACACCAGTAGAAACAATACTGAATAGCGTAAGTGATTTTAACCTTGGACCATTTGAAACAGTACATTTTTATACTAATGATAGGATTATTGCAAAGGTTCAGAACCTAAGTGATCACAATTATGGCTGTGTAAATATTAATGTAGATAGAGCCGGTACTTCGGCTTTACCATTCAACAATAATTTACCTGCCAACTTCGTAACGTCTAAATCTGTATTTTTTACCCCGCAATTTGATAATCCTGCAGGGCCACTTAATTTTACATTGTATTATACAGACGCTGAAAAGCTAGGCTGGGAAAGTACAACAGGAAAAGTATGGTCTGATGCCAGTATAATAAAAGTAAAGTCATTTCACATCAGCGATGTAACTCCTACTTCGCCCCAGGTTTCAGAATCAGGATCTCTGGCAAGCACTACTACGGGTATGCTCGGAGCAGATCATTTCATTACAGGATCTTTTAGTACTGGGTTCTCAGGCTTGGGAGTAGGAGTGCCTGGTGGGGTAGTATTACCGGTACAAGCAGTAACACTGAGCGGGACATACAGTGCTAATCTCGCTGCATTGAAATGGAGAATAGAAAGCGATACCCATCTTCAAAGTGTTACGCTGCAGAAATCTTATAACGGAAGTGATTTTCTAGATGTGAACAGCACTCTTTTTGCCAGCAGAGGCAACTATGATTACAGCTATAATGAAACCGCAGCAAAAGTTTTCTACCGGATTAAATATAACAGTAGCGTAGGTAGCACAAAGTATTCTAATACTATTTTGTTATCTGTGGGAACGAAGACTGCTATTGCAGTTTATCCAAATCCGTTTGTAGATCATGTTGATATAGCGTTCAAGAATGTAAGCAATACCAATTTGACAGTAGGACTATCTACAGCTTTTGGAACACGCTTGTATTCCCAACAGATAAAGAATTTTTCTGGTAGCAGATTTAGTGTAAATCTCATTAACCAAGTACTGGCCAGAGGAACTTACTTCCTTACTGTGCAGATAGGTGATGAGAAAGAAACATTTAAAATCATAAGACAGTAAATGATGTTTTTGATTGATCAAAAACTTTAATATTGATTCTTTAAAGAAGAGGTTGTTCATCAAATATGGACAGCCTCTTTTGCTGTCCGTCAGTAGAAAACTACAATCAGTTATTGTCGGCTTAATACAATGTAAATTATTACTGCTGTTTTATGAATATAAGAGGAAGTATAAAAACAAAAGAAATTGAACGGCTATATCGAACGAATTAAATTATAGGAATGCGGTCTATTTTATATTTGATAAAATTCTAGAATTCTTACAAACCATTATTTACACTATGCCGCTTAATTTTACAAAGTATATGGTTCTATCCAGCTTTACAATCCCAATTCTATCTGGGTGAATACAGACCAGTTACTGGTTCTGCCCCCGATAGAGGATAAGTCATTTGCCTTATTATAGAAAAATTGACCTTGTATTTTTACTCTATGTTTTCTAAGGTATTTTGTAATTCCTAAACCCATTTCTTCTTTTTCTAATACTTTATCTTTTATAGATTTCTCCGGGGTAATGATGGCATATCTTCCAGCTATTTCTACATTGTTCTTAAAAAGATAACTTGCTTGTGCCATTTTTCCATCGCCTACATATATTACTCTTTCTTCATTTTGTGCATTACGGGTTATAGGCGATGTCGTGTTTCGGCTTATAAATTCTGTACTTAAACTAAAACCATTATACTTAAGCAATGCATCTGCTATAAAAGAGCGTAAATTTCTGCTTTCGTACAAGTCTTTCCCTATTGTGCCGGCGGTTCTCTTTGCACTTTCGTTGTAATGATACCCGCCCGCAATGGACAATTTTGGTGTGGATTCTCTTACCAGGTCGCCTTCAAAATAATCTCCCTTATTAGTAAATTTTCCCAAGGGCAGAATCTCTAACCGTCCTGTATAAGCAAGCCCTGCATCT
Source organism: Ferruginibacter sp. (assembly GCA_037968795.1). Classification (GTDB taxonomy): domain Bacteria; phylum Bacteroidota; class Bacteroidia; order Chitinophagales; family Chitinophagaceae; genus Ferruginibacter. The sequence continues at coordinate 1,133 of JBBKWE010000056.1, read as the reverse complement.
GAATTAACTGAATTTCTCCCTTCTCCTGTACTTATTGCCCCTTTTAAAACATACGCGATTGTGGAAATATTATTTTGATATGCAAACTGTAATCCAAAATCACGGTCTATGGTAAATGTAGAATTTACAATAGATCTGTCTGGAAACTGCAACTCACCAGAGGATACTACCCGCTGCCTGTTTCCCGGCAATTTTGTTTGACCAAAAGTAATCGCAAGATTAGGATTTGGTTTATATACAACCACGGCATCTCTCACTACATTGGGGCTGGAGTTTTCTTCTGAGTTATCATTGTCCTCCCAATCCATATCGCCCCTGGAGAAAGATAGTTGTATATAGTAGTTTAATCTCGGATCTACTATGAACCCCTGCATTCTAAGTCTTAGTCTTCTTACCCTTGCTTCAATTTCTGAGGCACTAAAATTACTTGCAGATATAGTATTGTATGCTGCTCTTAGTTGCGTCCGAAATCGGAAATGGAAAGAAAATGTGCTATCAGGGGCTATTATGCCAATGCCATTCGAAAAGTCAAAGCCGGGACTAGTCGTATTTTGGGCGCTGCTCTTGAATGAAAGAAATATAAGGAATACCAAGATGGCAGTGCAGAATATTCTCATTTTATTTAGTGTTAATTTTTTGGTCAAGCTTCTCCGTGTTCTGCTCCGAAAAGTAGTGTATTTTTAGTAAGAATTTGGAGGTAACATGAATTTTTTTTTGAATTCTAAGTCTCTGTCCAATACCCAAGGATTCTAATAGCGCAATATTTTTTGTCCTATTTTGGTTATTCATCGCTTTGTTATACAGAGTATGATTTGCTTAGCATTAAGTTGAAAGCTTCTTAAGAAATAAACTTACTACTTCGCTACTATTCCATCTCGGAAATGCGGTAAGTTATTATGTATATAATTCCGTTGTGTTAAGTCCCAATAAAAGAGAATAAAATCAGAAAAATTCCATATGGATTATTCAATTTTTTTATTTTTCCTCAATTTCATTTTCTTTTCTATGTAAGAATTATTCAATATTAAATACTCTTTTTTGCAAGAAAGCGTATGATTCGGAAAATAAAAATGTATGTAGGATCTAAAAGAAAATTGCCAGAATTAAATTCCAATTAATATTCAATGCTGAGT
>JBBKWE010000055.1:0-3058 GCA_037968795.1 Ferruginibacter sp. | reverse complement strand
ATTGCTAAAAACAAAAAGAAGCCATCTCCATTTCTGGAGATAGCTTCTGGTATTTTATTTAGATATAGGGTTTTAGTACTCTAGTTCGCTTTGATGATTTGTTTACTACCTAGTACTCTACCTGCTCCGTTGATGAGCTTTATCACGTATCGACCAGCCGCCATGTTGCTGATGTTTACATCGAGCCTAGCGTAGGTTTGAGTGCCGGTAGGCATCTTACGCTGGTAGATCACCTGACCTTTTGCATTGTAAATGTAGATCGTAGCTTCCTCATTGCTCAGATTGTTGTATCTAATCTGGAACTGTCCGTTGCTCGGATTAGGATATACAAATATATCTGTAGTTGGTTGCGAACCTATCACATAATCTGCTGAAGTATTTACACAACCATTAGCATCAGTATAAGTAACCTTATAAGTGGCCCGGTCATCTATATTGCCACTAGGCAAGGTAGAACCCGTTACGCCAGGGATAACTACCCCATTCTTAAACCATACAAAACTTCCGCCGCTGGTATTGGTAACTGCTGTAAGTACGAAGTTACTACCAGGGATGAGTAAGGTTTGCGTGCTCACTATACTTACCTGAGGCTTGTTCCATACAAAGATGGTAGCATTACCTGAGGTTATGGTAGTACAAAGTCCTATTACTTTCACCCTGTAGGTGTTAGTATTAGCATTAGGTACCAGGTTATTTACCGTAAGCGTGCGGCTTGTAGCACCCGCTACTGCTACCCATGCTGTTCCATTAAAGAACTCCCACTGATAGCTCACCGCATTGGTAGCCGTTACACTAAGCGTAGTGCTGCTATTCTCACAAGCATTTCTTGTAGTAGGCTGTGCGGTTATCACCGGTAGCTGTCCGTCTAGAACTGTCACCGTGAATGTACAAGTCTTAGTACCGCAAACATTTGTGGCAGTAAGAGTAACTGTGGTTACGCCTACATTGAAGGCTGAACCGCTGCCATTGCCTGTGCCTGTTCCTGTGGTCGCACCGGTGAAGCTGTACGTAATAGCCGGAGCAGGTGCTCCTGTAACTACCGGGCTGTAAGTAGCTACTGCATTACAACTTCCCACCGCGCTCGTAAGCGTAATGTTTGAAGGACAAGTAATGCTTAAAACAGGATTAACTGTGATTGTAAATATTTTTGCAGGTCCTGCACAAGCATTGCCAGAAGCAGCACAAGTTGAGAGACTTTGTACATCTACAGCAGATAGTGCCCTGTTGTATAACCTAAATTCATCGAGCTGGCCGCCGGCAGTTAAACTACCACTTGTTGCGTAACCACCTACTTTAAATGGACCTGTACCACTTATAGCAACCGGAGCTTGAGTAACTGTAGTCACAAGTGTACCATCAAGATATCCTTTTATGTTGCCAGCGGCGGCATCATATACAAACGTAGAAGTGTGAGCAGCTGTTTGCGCACCACCCGTTATGATAACATCATTAATAGGACCCCGAAGCATAAGGTTTCCTGTGCCAGCAGCACCGTTGGTGAAGCAGCGGAAACTACCCGCGGTATTGTCACCAAATAAATAACTAAAGTCTCCGGAAGGGATATTAGACAGTTTTAATGATAACGTCCAGGAAGTACCGGTAAGATTAGTAGCCCAACCTGTATTTACAAAGTCGTTTGTACTGCTACCTCCTGTGCCTCTAAGCGAACCGCTACAGATGCCAGGACTACCTTGTGTCTGCGCACCGTTTATGGTCGCAGTTGCAGTTCCTGCTGGTGGTGTAAGCGCTAGATTAGGTACTGTGGTACCTGATCCATCAAACTTATAATGTAAAAGATCTGGTTGCAGACCTCCGCCCGATGGGCCAAAATATGGTGTTACTGTAATCGTACTTACTATCGGAACTGCTGTTGTATTAGTAGTGGTAAATGCAGCAATATTGCCCGTACCACTGGCAGCAAGACCAGTAGCAGTATTATTATTCACCCACTCAAATGTTGTTCCCGGCACTGTACCTGCAAAGGCCACAGGAGCCGTCATTAAGCCTACACAAACCGTCTGGTTTGCTGGCTGGTTTACATTTGGTGTAGGATTTACCGTGATGGTAAATGTACTTGCAGCACCTACACAAGTTACACCTGCATTGCTATACGATGGCGTTACAGAAATCGTAGCCATAATAGGAGCTGTACCTGCATTGGTAGCCAGGTAAGCTGGTATGTTACCAGTTCCGCTAGCAGCAAGGCCTATCGCAGGATTACTATTGGTCCAGCTGTAAGTAACCGTGCCTCCTGTGGTAGGAGTAGTAAAGACAATAGGTGCAGTTGTGGTATTATTACACTCTGTCCTGTTAGGTACTGCATTTACAACCGGAGTTGGATTTACAGTATAAGTAAAGGTCTTTGGTACACCAGGACAGGCAACGCTACCACCGGTTGTGGTGATTACTAGTTCCCAGCCATTAGCCATTGATCCAAAATCTCCACCCACATCATCGTCTATGTATAGAGACCAAATACCATTTGCTGTAGCACCGTTAAAAGTAGATAGAGCTACATTGGCTGAAGTGGCAGGCGCCGGTGGATCAAATGGATCATTAGCGCCGTAATTTGTAGGCTTAAATGTACCAGATACAATTTGTCCACCATCTGGTAGATTATCTGCAGCTGCATCATCTAAAACCAGATTCACGTTTATAAGATCTCCGGTGAGGCCACAATCACTCATTATGATTGCATCTTGTCCGCCCGGCGATGCCAGCATCATATCTATATCATCCGGGAAGGTATGGTTCAAGCCATTAAGCTTCACTACCACTTTGGTAATAGTACCAGCAGCACCCGCTACATTTATAGTAGTTGGATATGGATTTGCAATCCCAGAGGTGTTGGGCGCTGTTGGTATTTCTACATTTGTTGTGCTTGTATAAGTAGTCGTTACCGGACCGCCACCACTTGCTAAATTTGGGGTTACCGTTACTGTGGCTATTACCGGTGCATTACCAGCATTCACAGCAGTGAATGAAGCAATATTGCCTGTTCCTGTGGCAGCAAGACCTATTGTTGTATTACTGTTTGTCCAGTTGAATACAGAACCTG
>JBBKWE010000054.1:0-26641 GCA_037968795.1 Ferruginibacter sp. | reverse complement strand
CAACTGCAGGCATTTCCATGTTAGCTGCCTTTTCTTTTACTAAAGCCATTCCGCATTTTGGACAATTGCCCGGTTTATCCCTGTGTACTTCTGGATGCATAGGGCAAGTATATCCCACTGCAGGCATTTCCATTTTCGCTGGCTTTTCTTTGACCAAGGCCATTCCGCATTTTGGACAATTACCGGGTTTATCGCTATGCACTTCTGGATGCATGGGGCAGGTGTAGCCCGCCGCTGACATATCTGTTTTAGCTGTTTTTTCTTTTACCAGAGCCATTCCGCACTTTGGGCAGTTCCCTGGCTTATCGCTGTGTACTTCGGGGTGCATAGGGCAAGTATAACCTGCAGCCGGCATATCTGTTTTAGCTGCTTTTTCTTTTACGAGAGCCATTCCGCATTTTTGACAATTGCCGGGTTTATCGCTGTGCACTTCCGGGTGCATGGGGCAGGTGTAGCCCGCCGCTGACATATCTGTTTTAGCTGCTTTTTCTTTTACGAGAGCCATTCCACACTTTGGACAAGAGCCGGGTTTATCGCTATGCACTTCCGGGTGCATGGGGCAGGTGTAAGAAACAGCTGCGTAATTATGTTCAGCAGGTGCCTCGGTTTTAGTTTGTGCCATAAGCGAAGAAAATGAAAACAACAGGCAGAGTACAAATGCCAGATTGATCAGTCTTCGTTTAGAATTATTATAGGTCATTTTATTTATTATCTTTTTTTATTTAAAAATATTGTGAGTAACACAAAACTTTCTTCTTTTGCAATAAGACTATGGGGAATCGTGGCATCAAAAAACGCTACATCCATTTCTGCGAGTTCTATTTCCTTTTTATCCGTTCTAAATTTCACTTTCCCTTTTACCACCATTAAACTGGCATTACCTGGTGCGGTGTGTGTTTTCAAAATACCATCCTTATGAAACCCGATCAACACTGCCGTTTTTGTTTCAGATTTAAATACAGTGATGGCAGAATGATCTTTTTCTTGCCAGGCTTTTTCTCCTTTTAGAATCTCAATGTTTTCTTCGAGACGAACCTTTACCAGCGGCGCATTCAACAGCCTGTCCCCTTCAGGTCGCAGATCTGTTGCCTCATTATAATGAATGTCCTTTTGACTTTCTGTAGCCTTGGTTTCCAGTCTAGAAATAAAATCACTGGTCTCTGCATTTGCAGACGGACCGTATCCATTTACAAGTACACCTTGCAGATCATAGTTCCTTGCCGAGATAGCATAAAGCACACTTTCATCATCAGGATTGGTCTCGCCTTCGAAGCGATACACTTTATCAATAATAAACTCGTCTGGCGAAAGAGGCTTATCTATCCCTTCGCAGACAGCACAATTATCTTTAATATTAAAATCCTTGCTGTATCCGGCGGCCTTTAGGCCTGCTATGGTTTGCCACAGCGTACCGTAGCTTTCTTCCAATTTTCCTGAACTATTCATTTTCTGTTATTTTATAGTTACCAATAAGACTTAGTGCCTTTTGCAAATCACTTTCAGGGATTCTATCATCCATCGTGATATTAGCAGCAGGAGGTTGTAAGGTAACCTCTACATCTTTAATACCCGGCGATTGTAATAATGCATTTCTTACAGAAGCTACGCAGCCGCCGCAAGACATTCCTTCAATTTTATACTCTTTGTTCATAATTTTTTAATTTAAAGTCGTGATTTTACTGACAACAATTTTTCTTTCTTAAAAAAATAGATTTTAATACTTTTTTTACAGCATTGATAATTTTGTTTCCTTTAATAGCCATCATCTAATTTTTTATCTGCCTCTGCAAATAGTTCTTTCACTAAAGATGTCTTTTCCGAAGAAGAAAGCCGTGCCTCCTTGTGAATAAGAGTGTAAGACGAAAGCGGCATAGCACCATCTTTTATCTGATTAGCCATATTTTTTAATTTAGAAGCTTGCCTTCTTGCAGACAAGGTATCAAAATAACTCAGGTTGAGTTCCTCCCTGCCATGATCTATATGATAACTCAAAAACCAGCCGACCGGTTGCACGTAAGAATACCATGGATATTCTGTATTCATACTATGACAATTATAGCAAGACGCCCTTATAAGCTGTTTGGCACTGTCTGATATACTGCTACTGGCAAGAAAATCTCCTTTCGTGGCTATTTTCTGGCTCACCCGTTCTGGCTGTATAAATTGAAGAAACACACACGAAACCCCGAGCCCCACTAATATATTTTTTATCCAGTTCATTACTTTTTATAGGTTGCTTTTACTGAACCGCAGGTAAGCATAGAAGAACCATAGTATGGATTCTTAATGTCTTTCTCGGTGCTTAACCAGTAGGCGCCCTTGCCATCATTGGCCATTGGGCAAAATTCCTTGTATAAAGTTTTGCCGCCTGTACCAGCCATTTTTACCAGGTCATCTACATCTCTGCTAAGCATAACCAGATGCTCCCTCTGGTGTTCTATGCTATTTGCATTGTCTCCGATATGTCCGGCATGTTCTTTTAAATCAGCAGTGATGTCATTGTATTTTTTTCTGTCAGTGGCAGATAAGGAAGAGGCATCAATTTTTGACAAAGTGGCCACCATAGCTTTGCCGGCTGCCGCCGCAGACTTACTATCATCTTCTGTCAGTGATGTTTTTAAGATCAGATAGCCATCTATCAGTTTGGAGGCATTAAATGCTTTTTGCTGCTCTGTTGTTTTATTTTTGTCATTTACAGTTTCTTTCACCACTACTTCGGCTGGCACTCCATCTGTTTTTGTGTTGTCTTTGATGCTATTGAGCGCAGTATCTTCTGCATCTATAGGCATTTCAGGCACTGTAGCGGTTTGCATATCCTGCTCTGTTACTACTTCCGTTTTCTCAGAATTGTCGCTGCAGGAAGCCATGAACAAGGTCATAGCCAGCATTCCTGTGAATAAATTTTTCATACTTGTGTTTTTTACTTTTTTGATTTGTTTTTATGTTTGATCTACTCTAATTGAATACTATCTAAAAATTACTTACAAGCTGACTGTTCTTAGCCTTAGGGCATTTACGATCACCGACACAGAACTAAAACTCATAGCCACTGCCGCTATCATGGGTGATAACAGTATGCCAAAAAACGGAAACAATAAGCCAGCAGCAATGGGTATCCCTAAAATATTATAGCCAAAAGCAAACCATAAATTCTGGTGAATGTTTCTCATCACTTTTTCTCCGAGGTGCCTGGCTTTTACTATTCCCTGCAGGTCGCCTTTTACCAAGGTGACTTCTGCACTTTCTATTGCTACATCGGTGCCAGTACCCATGGCAATTCCTACGTCTGCCTGGGCAAGAGCCGGCGAATCATTGATGCCATCTCCCGCCATAGCTACCTTTTTCCCTGCTGCCTGCATTTCCTCTACATACCTAAGCTTATCTTCTGGTAAGGCAGCAGCATAGTACTTTTTCAAGCCAAGCTCTTCAGCAACAGCCCTGGCAGTGTCTGCATTATCACCCGTAATCATAATGACTTCTACTCCATCATTTTGCAGAGTAGCAATAGCCGCTTTACTGGTCGTCTTTATCTTATCGCTTATCACTACATAGCCTGCAATCTTCTTGTCTATAGCTATATAAGAAACTGTTTTACCTTTTCTTTGAGCCTGCTTTACCGCTTCCTCTTCCGTTGTGGCAACGTTTATTTCCTGCTCCTTAAGGAGGCTATTATTCCCCAGAATCACATTTTTACCATTTAAAACTCCTTTAACTCCTTTCCCACTCACCGAATCAAAGTTTTCTACTTCTTGCCATTCAACCTTCTCCTGCTTACCATAATTCACAATTGCAGTAGCAAGTGGGTGCTCGCTCATTTTATTCAAAGAGGCAATCTTGCTCACTAAATCCATGACTTCAAACCCATCGAAAGCCACCACATCTTCTACACTCGGTTTCCCTTCTGTAAGGGTACCGGTTTTATCTACTACCAGGGTATCAAATTTATTAAGCTTCTCCAAAGCTGCAGCATTTTTTATGAGCACCCCATTTTTTGCTCCCTTTCCTACACCTACCATTACGCTCATAGGAGTAGCCAGGCCGAGTGCACAAGGACAGGCAATAATAAGTACAGCTATAGCATTTACAAACCCAAATACATACCGTGGCTCAGGACCCCAGATTACCCACGCAAAGAAAGTGAGCACCGCTACCAGCACAACGATGGGCACAAAATACTGGGATATGCGATCTGTAAGTTTTTGTATAGGAGCTTTGCTCCTACTGGCTTTATTTACCATTTCTATGATCTGAGCAAGCAATGTATTTGCTCCTATTTTCTCAGCCTTCATTGTAAATGAACGTGTACTATTAATAGTACCCGAAGAAACTTTATCTCCTTCCCCTTTATCAGCGGGAATAGGTTCCCCGGTTATCATAGACTCATCTATACTTGCCACACCCTCCATAATAACACCGTCAACGGCTATTTTTCCGCCTGGTTTTACCCTGAGGATATCGCCCAATTTTATATCTTCTACGGCAATGATTTTATCCTGCCCGTCTTTTACGAGAATAGCTTCTGCCGGCACGAGGTTGAGCAATTCCTTTATGGCGCCATTAGTCCTGCTGTGGGCTTTGGCCTCCATCAACTGACCCAGTAGCACAAGCGTAATGATCACCGTGGCTGCTTCAAAATATAGGAATACGCTTCCTTCTTCACTTTTAAACTGCGCCGGAAAGAGATCAGGAAAAAACAAACCAACTAGGCTGAACAGGAAAGCTACGCCGGTACCAATGCCTATGAGGGTAAACATATTTAAATTCCAGGTGCGAATGGATCGATAGGCTCTCTTAAAGAACATCCACCCCGAGTAAAAGATCACCGGAACAGACAATGCCAGTTGAATATAATCCCATACCTCTTGCGAGAGCAGGCGGGGAAGTGGATTTCCGGGGATCATGCCTCCCATTGCTATAATAAAAACAGGTATTGTAAAGAATACAGCAATCCAGAACTTACGGGAAAGTTCTTTTACAACACTATTGTCCTCCGCCTCTGCTGTCGCAGCCATAGGAACCAGATCCATACCGCAGATAGGGCAAGAACCGGGCTTGTCCTCTACGATTTCGGGGTGCATGGGACAGGTGTACTTTTTTGCAGCAGCTACCGGTGCAGCGGCCTTCTCCAGGTTCATGCCGCAGACAGGGCAATCGCCGGGTTTATCGTACATTTTTTCTCCCTCGCAGTGCATAGGGCAGTAGAATTTTCCGGTCTGCGACCCGCTAGCTTTCTTATGTTCTTCTTTCTCCTCTTCTCCTTTCTCTTTTGCAGCCTTGTCGTTGTAAATTTTATAATGTGGGTGTGGCAATAAGGTTTCCTCCAGCTTTGCTAATGAAATATGTTCATCCATATTGATCAGCACTTCTCCTGTCTTTATATCAACTTGCACGTCAGTAACTGCCGGTAAGGAAGATATAGCTTTTGTCACTGTGTCTTTACAACCAGCGCAAGTCATTCCAGACACGTAATAAGTATGTTGCATAAAATTAGAATTGTTCCACAAGTTAAGCACCTTGCTGTCCCTATGTTTTATAATATTGCATAAGTCTTTTGTAAGATTTAATATTCCAGTCCCACAATCAGATCACAAATGCATAAGATCGTCTAATGATCATATCATTTCCCATTATACCTCATCTAAATTTTGTCGATGGTGCATTTGCGAGGTTCTATACTCACCCGCCGTACTGCCAGTTTCTTTTTTAAACTGGTTGCTCAGGTAAGCCACACTGCTGTAGTGCATTTTAAATGCTATCTCCGATATAGTAAGCTCGCCATCTGCCAGCAATTCCTTTACCCGGGCAATTTTTTGAGCTATAAAATATTTCTCAATAGTAGTACCTTCTGACTGGGAAAAAAGCTGACCAAGTGTATTATAATCCTGCTGCAGCTTCGCCGAAAGAAAAGCAGATAAAGGGACGGACAATTCTTCTTCCGAATAATGTACGAGTTTAACAATAAGATCCTTTATGCGTTGTACCGCCATGATCTTTTTATCATGGAGAAGTTCAAATCCTATTGACTTCAGCTTTTCTCCTATTTCCTCTGTTTCCAACTCAGTTAATTCTTCTTCTATTTCTACCAGTCCCAATTCCATAGAGAGAATGGAAAACTTTTTTTCGGCGAAAATTCTTTCCACTGCCATCTTGCAGCGATCGCACACCATGTTTTTTATATGGAGAATCATATTGTTTACGAAATTATTATACGTTTAATAAAAAATTATTAATTAGGAAGCCGCCGCCTTCATATAATCCCACAAAACTTTTGGAGACACAAAAATGAAACAGCAACCTATACCTTAATCCCTTGCAATCGTGAACCGCATTCCTATATAAACCATTCTGCCATTCACAGGGCCCCACACCATGCTTCCATCAAAGAACTGACTGAACGGGGCATCACCAGCAATAAAGAGATCGGTTTGTCTAAAGTTAGTAAGGTTTTCTACGCCGACATATGCGTCCCATTTTTTATTTATCGTTTTACTTATCTGGCCACTCATCTGCGTATACGCCGGAGAAAAAGTAGGCATTTGCTTGCCAGCAGGGTTTGATACTGTAGAAGGCAATCTTTTCTTACTTAACCACTGAGACGTAAGGTCGAAACTCCATTTGCTTTTGGTAGCATAAGCCAGATTTACAAAGCCTCTGTGTTTTGCTATCATTGGATTTTGCAGCAATGCGCCACTATAGTTTGTTTTTACATCAAGCCACTTATAAGCAAGGCGTACCTCTAGTCTTTTGATGAGTTCATAATTTACTTCTACCTGCAGGTTATTGCTGTAAGACTGCCCGGAGAGGTTGTAAAAAAGTATTTTCTGTGGGCTATTGTCTAAGTCTACTACCACTTTGTTTTCAAAATTTGTGTGATATGCATCAAAGGATATACTTCCGTTTCTACGGTTGAGCTTAAAACTATGAATCAGATTGGCTCCAAAATTCCAGGCTTTCTCCGGCTCAAAACCGTAAGCATAATTCTCTCTATTCCCTGTAAGGTTATACTGGCGGGAACTGGCAAAAAGGCCCATGTTTTCTGCAAATACATTGGCAGTACGAAAACCAGAACCTGCAGAAAAGCGCAGATTGGTCTTTTTAGACAAATCATATTTTACGTGCAGCCGTGGCGTAGCCATTAAGCCGTAGGCATTATGATCATCTACCCGGAAACCTGCTATAGCTGTAAGTTTTTCTGAAGGAGCGTAGGTGTATTCTATAAAGGCACCGGGCACCACTTCCTTGCGATCAAAATTATCTGCATTTATCTGCTCCTTATAATCATCGTTGATTAGGCTTAGACCGGTTCTAAACTTATGTACCGGGCTCCGTATGATATTCTGGTAAATGAGATTTGCATACATTGAATTTTGCGTGCCCGTGTATTTTGTAAGTCCATAATAAGAATCATTATCGTAGCGTGTGCCACTTAGTATAAGTCCTACACTCTTGTATTCATTTGTGGGAAATACATATCCTAGTTTGCCCATAAAGGCGTATTGCTCCACATCTATTCCCACCCCATAAGCTCTGGTAGTGAATTTATCTGTAGCAGGATTGAAACTCATTTGCCCACTCTGCCTTTTATCTGTAAGTGCTTTTATGGCAAACTGACTATGAAGCCCTTCCCCATCACTATATTCCCAGCGATTAATAACATTGAATTGTCTACCCACAGGGTTATCAATAAATCCATCATTATTTCTATCTGCTTTTGCTACCATGCCATTAGCATGGGTAAGTAGAGCAGTGCTCCATTTATCGTTTATTTTCACGGTTGTATTTACCGTAGTTTCCAGTCTACCATTTTGATTAGCATAAGTATTTGCGAAGAACTTTGGCCCTTCATCTGGTTTTATTTCTTCTATGTTTATCTGCCCGGCTATGCTTTCAAAACCATTTACCACAGAGCCCGTTCCTTTAGTAACTTCTATTCCTTCTATCCACGGACCGGGTATAAATGTGAGTCCGTATACGGATGCAAGCCCTCTTATCTCCGGTGTATTTTCTGTGGTAATCTGGGTATAATTTCCCGCAAGCCCCAGTAGTTGAATTTGTTTTATACCAGTAACAGCATCCGCATAGGCCACATCTACTGATGGACTGGTATCAAAACTTTCGCTCAGGTTACAGCAAGCCGCTTTTCGCAATTCTGCACTTGTAATTTGCAAGGTATTGTAGGCATTTTTTGTGCTCACGAATGAACTCGGACGGCGAGCCGTTATCACAACCCCAGTAAGGTCTATACTGCCTGCCGGCTTCATTGCAATCTGCACAAAACCAGCTTCTTTTATTGTAAGGGTATCTGTACGTTTTCCTATGTAGGATACGAGCAAGTGTACGGGTAGTGCCATAGAAGGCAGCGAAAATCTTCCCTGCTTATCAGTTTCCATTGTTCTGCCAGTTTCCAGCACAGTTACATTTACCCCTGATATAGCCGTAGCAACTCCTTTATCATCGTAGGCTACTACATTACCTTCTATATTTTCGGTATTTGTTGCTGGCAATGTAATCGCAGTCACCGTGGGCATTGCTTTCTTTCTATCGTAATGACAGCAATCCGGAAGTTTTTTATATACTGCATCTGAAGCCTTATACAGTTCATTGTCATGCCCTACGTCGGCTATTTTTTTCAAAATGGCATCTTTGGTCACTTTTGTACTATCAAAGGTTACAGTGAGCATCTCTGTTTCGTAACTCCAGCTTGCTTGTGGAATTTTCATTTTATGCAAAGTACTTTCTATGCGCTGCTGGCAATCTTCACACTCGCCACGTACTGCATAAGTTGCGGTCATGAATGGAGTGGCAGCTTTAGTGGTTCCTATTTCCAGTGCAGTGGGCGCTACCGGCATCTCTTCATTTCTGTTATAATGACAACAGGCAGGTAGTTTTTTATACACAGCCGCAGAGGCTTTGTACATCTCATTATCGTGTCCTACGTCTGCTATTTTTTTCAAGATGGCAGCTTTAGTCGCTAATGTAGTATCATAAGTTACGGTAAGCATTTCTGTTTCGTAACTCCAGCTCGCTTGCGGTATTTTCATCTTGTGCAGGGTGCTTTCTATGCGCTGCTTACAGTCTTCGCACTCGCCACGTACGGCGTAAATTTCGGTGATGTGATTAACAGACTGTGCAGAAAGTTCGCCTATCATTGCCAGCATGGTCGTGGCTATTATTATCAAATATTTCATGGATGAATCTCAATTATTGTATAAGTAAATATGCTCCCCACTGTAATAGGAAGTAGTAAGAAAAAATTCTTTTATACAATAAATCAAATGAGATAGGAGCAGAACAACACCTGCTTAGAAGGAAGGGGAAGAAGTGGTGGGGTAGTGTATTTTTCTGCCTGGAAAGATATTTTTCTGCTAAAATTCTTAGGTACAATATCAAAATCAACAGGAACGGCTACTACAGATCTTTTTACCGTTATAGAATTATACTCTGCACCCTTTTGGTCAGCATGCATATGTATCGTTACCGATTGATTCTGGCAACACTTCTTAGCGTTTTTGTCAGGAGAGCAATTCTCTGCCGCAGCATGGGCAGAAAAGGATATTTCCTTAAGTTCACCGCAACAATAAAAGTAATTTACACTCACCCCAAAAGAGGCAAGAGAGTAAAAAATTAAAACTGATATGACGGCTAATCGCTTCATTGAAGTTGCAAATTTACAAAAAAATTGCTTTTAACAGGTTTCGTAGCGTTAATTTTAAAGACATGATTCAAATATGCACGATACTATAGCCAAGAGGTTTCCAATATAAATGACGTCATAGACCGCTGCATAGCATCGCCACACCCAAGAAAATTCATAAGTCCAACTTATATCTTGCCTAAAAAATTAGAAAAAATTCCTATTTTTGATTTATCAAAAAATACAACTAACAGCAATTATTCATTCCCCTCTTTAGAAACCACAATTTCTGACTTATGAAAACAATCCTTCAGGCAGTTTTTGCCTTAGTGTGCATTGCACCGTTTAGCCTTTGTGCACAGAGCCCCAACAAAGTAAAATTTGGAGATGTGAAAGCAGATGACTTTAGGAATACCTCTTATTCTTTAGATACAAGTGCTGGTGCTGTGGTGATCGTAGATGTAGGAGATTCGGAGATAGAACCCAATTATAGCGGAGAAGGGTTTCATCTTAAATATAAACGATACAGACGTATTCATATACTTAAAAAGAGTGCATATGAGGCGGCCACCAATGAAATATCGTTGTATGTAAGTGGGGAGGATAAGGAAAAACTAATTGACCTTGATGCGGTTACCTACAATCTTGAGAATGGGAAAGTGGTAAAAACTAAAATGCCAGGTTCTGCCAGCTTTACAGAAAAGGTGGACAAAAATCATCTGACGCAAAAATTTACTTTACCGCAAGTAAAAGAAGGAAGTATTATAGAATTCAGGTATGAAATACACTCAGACTTTATGTACAATTTACAGCCCTGGTCTTTTCAGGGGGAATACCCACGTTTGTGGTCTGAGTACACCGTAAAAGTTCCACACTTTTTAAATTACGTTATGCTTAGCCAGGGGTATCTGGGTTATACGCTTACAAAAGAAGATGAGTTTAGAAATCCTACCTATGCTGAGTTTTATGGAGTGAAAAAATATTGGGCTATACAAAATGTTCCTTCTCTTACCATAGAGCCTTTCACCACCACTTTACGAAATCATATAAGCAGCATTGAGTTTCAGCTAGCATCTACAAGTACGCCACTTCAATATAAAACCTTTATAGGTACCTGGGAGTCCCTTACGAAAGAACTTATGAGCGACAGTAGGTTTGGTTCAAACCTGGATTCGGAAAAGGGTTGGATCAAAGAAATAACACAACCCCTGATACAGGGAAAAACAAGTGCTGATGATAAAGCAAGAGCTATTTATAAATATGTACAGGAAAATTACAAATGTGATGACTACGTAGACCTTTACCTCAATACAAATTTGCGGGATGTGGTAAAGAAAAAAGGTGGAGGTGTAGCTGATATAAACCTGTTGCTTATGGCTATGCTAAATGTGGCAGGCTTAAAAACCTCACCTGTAATTCTTAGCAGAACCAGTATGGGCGTTACAAGTCCTTTCTATCCTTTAATGAACAGGTTTAATTATGTAGTATGCGAGCTTAACTTAGATAATACAATCATATTGCTCGATGCCAGCCATGCTTATCTTCCTTATGGGATGCTCTTGCCAGAATGCTACAATGGACCAGCAAGAGTAATAGATCAGTTGGCGCAAGGAATAAGCCTGAACAGTGATGATATTATGCAGGTTTCTTCAGTAATCATAAATGCCAATTTAGACAAAGACGGTTATCATGGAAACATTTCTAAAAATATGAGTAATGTGGGCTCCTACGATGCCCGTGTAGATGTGGGCAAGAATGGAAAAGAGAATTACCTGAAAGATTTGAGTAAAAAAAGCTCTTCAGATTATACTTACTCAAAATTTGAACTAGAGGGTGTAGATAATACAGACGAAAACATTTCGCTACACTACGAGTTTAAGAACAATGGTAGTGAGGCAGACATCTATTACATCACCCCTATGATAACTGGAGGCTACAAAGAAAACCCTTTTAAGTCTGCCAATAGATTTTATCCTGTAGAGCTGCCTTACCCATTGACAGAAACATTCATTTATAACCTGGAAGTTCCGGAAGGCTATGAGGTAGAAGAAACCGGGAAGCCCATGAAGGTGCTTTTGGATGCTGAAGGCAAAGACGGATATTTTCAATATATCGTAGCCAAAGGCACGAAAAGTGTAATTGTGCAGTCTGCGCTGGTCATAAAGAAAACAAAATGGAACCCTGAAGAATATGATTTTCTCCGCACGTTCTTTAAGCATGTAGTAGACAAGCAGCAATCTCTTATCGTACTAAAAAAGAAATCCTGATGAGATTAAATTTTTTGATAGTCCTGTTCCTGTTTTCAAGTAATACTGCATTTGCACAGGATTACAATGTATTTAGCGTTGCTCCTGCTTTACTTAAGGAAGTAAATGCGGTAAAAAGAAATGAGCAACAAACCATACAAATTATAGATGCCGGCAGCTATTTGCATACCACAGAGTATACCATAACTGTGCTCAATGAAAAAGGCGACAGGTATGCTGTGCTCAATGAATCTTACGACAAACTACATAAGATAAAAGATATAGCAGGAACGCTCTACGACGCCAGTGGAAAACAAATTCAAAAGTTAAAGAGCAAAGACATACAAGATGTGAGTGGCCTGAGCGACAATAATTTTATGGATGATAACAGGCTAAAGGTTTTCAAGTTCATGACCACCTCCTACCCTTACACTGTAAGCTACACAGTAGTTACTAAAATGGAACAAGGGTTTTATCTGCCAAGATGGATTCCGCAAGAGGGAGAGGATATGAGCGTAGAAAAAGCGAGCTTTTCTGTTTCTTATCCTGATAACCTTCCGGTAAGACATCTTACTAATGAGCAAGTAACGCAGCAGCCAGTAAAAACAACTGCAGGTAATGCAACCACCCTCACCTGGACTGTAAAAAACCTGGCAACACAGAAACTGGAAAAATATAGTAAACCTATGTACACTCAGAACACAGCAGTGTACCTTGCTCCTGTGAATTTTGAAATGGAAAAATTTACAGGTGATATGAGTTCCTGGGCCAGTTTTGGTAAATTTTATTATCAGCTCAATAAAGATCGTGACGTACTACCCGATGCTGTAAAACAAAAAGTACTGCAGATAGCGGCAAGCGGCAAAACAGACCGTGAAAAAGTGGCTAATCTCTATAAGTATCTGCAAAGTACTACAAGGTATATAAGTGTGCAATTAGGCATAGGCGGCTGGCAGACTTTTGACGCTGCCTATGTGGCTAAGCAGGGCTATGGCGATTGTAAGGCACTTACAAATTATATGCACAGTATGCTACAGGTCGCAGGAATACCTTCATGCATAGCGCTTATAAGAGCAGGCAGCCAGGTAGAGCCTATGGTAGAAAACTTTCCCAGCAATCAATTTAACCATGTGATTCTCTGTGTACCGCAGCAAAAAGATACGATCTGGCTGGAGTGCACTTCACAACAGGATATGCCTAACTACCTGGGAAGTTTTACTGGCAGCAGAGCCGTGCTACTAGTAACGCCAGCAGGAGGCAAAGTGGTAAAAACGCCTTCTTTGAAAGCAGAAGAAAACTTTATGGTCACTACCGCTTCTGCTGTATTGCAGGAAGATGGAAACGCTGAAGCTACCGTTAGTATTCGATCTGCGGGTATGCAACAAGACGGACTCCGTTATCAAATACAAAACTATAGTCCGCAAGCTTTTCACAAAGAATTGCAAGACAGGTTTCACATAGGTACTTATGAGATAAAACATTACAAGCATGAAATGCAGCAGGAGAAACTTCCCGTCATTGCTGAGAGCTTCACAGTAGATATTGAAAAATATGCAAGCAAGGCTGGAAGCAGATTATTTGTAATTCCAAATATGCTCAGCCACTCTACCCTTAGTTTTGAAGCAGAAGATAGAAAAAATGAAATCAGTATTCGTACTGCTTTTATGGATGTAGATACGATTTCCCTAAAAATTCCTGCAGGCTATGTGCAGGAAATGATGCCTGCTCCGGTAACGATGAGCACCGCTTTTGGCAGTTATAGCATTACTTCTGCATTTAAGGATGACGTTATTACCACCACAAGAAAACTTATTATTAATGCCGGCACTTACCCTGCTTCTTCTGCGGCAGAACTGGAGTCATTTTATCAGAAAATATACAAGGCAGATAGGGCGAAAATGGTGCTGGTGAAGAAGTAAGGGAAAGTACAAAAGGAAAAAGGTAAAAGGTAAAAGTGACTTAAAGGAACAAACAATTCCTCTATCTATAGCAGCTGCGAAAAATCATATTTTTTTTCAAAACTTTCTGAAATGAAATTTATCGTAATTTTTTTATTGTTTTTGTCTGGCGCTTCTTATGGACAATTTAAAAAACTCGATGAAGGACCGCCGAAGTCCGGTGGCTACAGGAAAAAGACTTTAAAAATTGAAAAGAAAAATCATGAATGTGTTAGATTAGAAACCAAAATTTTTTCAACAATTCAAAAAAGCTATCCGTATAGTAAATCGACAAATATTGAGTTAGTTTCTTTTGCAGGATACGCCCTGCCAATTGAGAATGATTCAGTTTGTTTATCAAAACTTAGGGAGCGAAAAGTTCTAACTATTCCACAAATTGATAGTTTGACTGACGTGATGTATAATTATGGCTTTGGCGGAACAATATTAATAATTCAAGAACAAGCTTGTTATGAACCACGGAACGCAATACTTTTTTTTGATGATACGGGTAGAGTTTTTGAGTATATTGAAATTTGCTTTGAATGTGAGCATGCCATAAGCAGTTCAGAAGAAGTAGTATTTGGAGAGTTATGCACCGAGAAGTTTAAGTTGGTTAAAAGGCAATTTAAAAATGCTGGGATTATTTATGGAATAGTAGACAATAGGTAAGGCATCGTACGAAAAAGCGCTTTGCGCTACACGGCTTACATCTTCGTCGTAGCCCAGAAAAACACAGCAAGTCCTACCCCAAAACAAATTCTGATGAAAGCCCAATTTCTGGCAGCACAGCTTTTATTGCCCCTTTATAATCATCTGCATAAAATCTTGATTTTACTTTGCTAGCATGAAAAATGATTACTATTCCGAAAGGAATGCAGAAGAGCAAAGCAATAATTGATATTACAATCTAGGTAGGCGGGGCATAAATGTATTCTAGGTCTTCCGCTTTAGAATTTATAGGCTGCATAGAGTTAAAATTTAGAGTATTACAAATAGTCGTTTGCTTCGAATAAAAATCTAAAAACCAAAAATATTCCTCAGCACCCAAAAACAACAAACTACTCCCAGAATAACCCAAGCTGCATTTCTGCCATAAAAAGTTTTACGAATGCTGGCAAGTGATTTCCGGGGTTCTTTCACAAGATCAATTGCAAACCCAATAAAAATGTAAGGCACAGCAAGCACCAAGAGAAAATTTTCTGCAAACGCCTCTCCTATTTCCCCAATCAAAATGTGATGAATGGCTCTTTGTGACCCACAGCCGGGGCATTGCAGTCCTGACAACATCCGGAAAGGACATTTTGGAAAGAAAGCACTTTCTGCAGGATTGTATAGTTTGTACAAAATAATAAGTGAGACAAGTGCACAAGCTACCAGCCCTTTTTTAATATCTGCCGAAGAAACCGCCAACGCCTACTACTACTACAAGGATGAGATACAATGCTGCTAAACCTACCCCTATCCACAGACTTACCATCGTCCATTTCTTAGCTTCTGCAGAAGCTATATTTGCTCCTTCATAGTCGCCGGCATAGAACCGAGACTCTACCTTGGTAGCATTTACAATTCCGGCAATGCCAAAGGGCAAACAGCAAAACAAGGTTACGAGAATAGATTCCACTAGCCATGTTTTTGGTGGTCGGGAAGGATTAAGGTGATCTGTTACTGGATTTAATTGGTCCATTTTGGTAAAAAGATTAGTTTAAAAAAATAGTGCATGAATAGATTGCGAAGATGTAGAAACATTTCTAATTTTTTAGAACTATTTTATGGGTGGTTACACGTGAGATCACAGGCAAAAATAAAATCAGCTACATGACTACCCAAAGCCTTTCATTACAATTCTAAAAGAAATGAAAGAATAAAAATTCTCATTTTTCTATATCTCCTCTATCTTTATAACAAAAAAATTATGGCCAAATTGCAACTGGATAATTGCACAAATTTTTATCGTGGGAAAGTAAGAGATGTGTACACAATAGGAGATAATAAAGTGGCTATGGTAGCAAGCGATCGCCTCTCTGCTTTTGATGTGATCCTTCCACGCACCATTCCCTATAAAGGCCAGGTGCTCAATCAGATTGCCGCATATATGCTGGAAGCCTGTAAAGACATCTGCCCTATCTGGCTGCAAGCTACTCCTGCACCACAAGCAAGTGTGGGCCACAAATGCATTCCTTATAAAGTAGAAGTGGTTGTAAGAAATTATCTGGTAGGTCATGCATGGCGCACCTACAATGCAGGCAATAGAACACTGTGCGGCGTAGCACTTCCTGATGGATTGGTGGAAAACAGCAACTTGCCTTTTCCCATCATTACCCCTAGTACAAAGGCAGATGCCGGCCATGATGAAGACATTAGCAAAGAAGAAATTATAAATACGGAACTGGTAGAGAAATCTGAATATGAAAAAATAGAAAAATACGCTCTTCAATTATTTAATAGAGGAACGGAGCTGGCTATAAAACAAGGATTAATCCTTGCAGATACAAAGTATGAATTTGGACAATGGAATGAAGAAATCATGCTCATGGATGAGATTCACACACCGGATTCTTCCCGTTATTTTATTGCAGAAGGTTTCACAGAAAAGGTAAACGACGGAGAAAAACCTGAGCAGCTTTCAAAGGAATTTGTAAGAGAGTGGCTTATTGCAAAAAAATTTATGGGTAGGGAAAATGATACGATGCCGGAGATTACAGATGAAAAAGTGAAGGAAATAAGTGACAGATATATAAAATTATTTGAAAAATTATTAGGGTTAGATTTTAAACCACAATCTTATACACCAAAAGAGTTAGAAATAAATATTAATGCCGCAATAAAGATATTGTAACTGAATAAATGTTGTAGAAAATACTACTCACTATAATGAAGTTTTATCGAAGCTAATAGTTGATAAGGTAAGTAATATGATAAATGGCATAGCTTTTGGAAACCTTATTATTACAATCATTTTTTTAAACTTTAAAACCTTTTATTATGTCTGGACTATTATACACGGTTGCCGTAATCTTAGTAATCATTTGGGCTATTTCATTCCTTGGCGGATTCTACACTGGTGGAATTATTCACGTTTTGCTTGTAATAGCAGTAATAGCAGTATTGCTGAGATTGATCTCTGGCAATAAAGTTGTTTAAACAGTAAAAATAAATTTGGAAATTTTTCAATTGTATCGACCGGTATTACTACTGGTCGATTTTTTTATGTGCGATATCTGCTAATCTTTGTTTCGCTTTATTGAAGATCATATTGCCTTTGTCAATTCCTTTACGAAGAATTTTTTGCTCTTCTTCCGGTAATTGTGATACCAGGCTGCACTCTTCGCTACAGCAACCATGATATTTTGCTTTACAGCTAGGACATTGTATAAATAAAAGATGGCAGCCCTCATTAGCACAATTTGTATGATCGTCTGCCGGGGCACCACACTGGTGGCAGCTGGCTATAATATCATCTGTAACCCGCTCTCCGAGACGGTTATCAAAAACAAAATTCTTCCCGATAAATTTATTAGGAAGGTTTTGATTCTTCACCTCATTTGTATAATTAATTATCCCTCCCTCCAGGTGAAAAACATTCTTAAAGCCATGATGTTTCATATAAGCACTTGCCTTTTCGCAGCGAATACCACCAGTGCAATACATAATAATGTTTTTGTCCTTATCTGCTTCCATCATTTCAGCAGCCATAGGAAGCTGTGCTCTAAAAGTGTCTGATGGGATTTCAATAGCCTTATCAAAATGTCCTACTTCATATTCATAGTGGTTCCGCATATCTATTACCACAGTTCCTTCTTCTTCTGTTAGTTTATTAAAAGATTCTGCATTTACGTAGTCACCTCTGTTCTTCATACTAAAGGCAGGATCATCTATTCCATCTGCCACGATCTTATCCCGAACCTTTATTTTAAGCACCCAAAAAGATTTACCGTCATCATCTACAGCTATGTTGTGCCGCAAACCTGCCAGTCCCTCTGTAGATTCCATGGCTTCTGCAAATGCAGCCATATTTTGCTCCGGTACACTTATCTGCGCATTTATGCCTTCAGTAGCAATATATATGCGACCAAAAACATCAAGTGCATTAAATTTTCTGTACAGCTCATCTCTATATGCCGCAGGATCATTTACCACAAAATAGTTGTAAAAAGAAATAGTCTTTCTAAAAAAAGTTTCTTCCATAAGAAGCGCTTTGTTCTCCACTGCAGAACGCTTATTGTACAATGCTGCCATAATTTTATTTGTTTTTGATTTCTTCTACATTTTACTATAAAAGAAAAATATAACCGCTTTATGAAGGCGACCTATTGGATGCTTGCAGGGCAAACCAAAATGCAAATTTACAGATTGCAAAAGTAAAAAGGGAGAGGCAAAAAAAGGGGATCAAATAATAAGTTGATTTAAAAAAAATGTGACATGTCATTTTTTCTGTTTTCCGCATTTTTAGGAATCCTTGCTCTCTAATAAACAGTTTGCCTTATTACCTATTCAAAAGTGAAGCATAATATTGAGATACAATAATTTATCAGCTTTAATAGTACTTTCAGGGGTTGATCTATATCAAAAAAGGTATTACATATAAGTAGTACATCCCTTATTCTTTTCAATTTTTTGCTCTATATTAAACAATCTTGACATTATTCATTAGCCTTTTGGCTCATAAGAAAGAGACATTTGACTTTAAGAAAATAGCTATAAAAAGCGAAGAATATCACATTTTTTAAAAAAGATAATTCACTAAAACCAAAGATTATGAAAAGTATTTTTTTAACCATTATTGCAATCTTTTTTGCAACATTTACTTTTTCGCAAAATGTAGGGATAGGTACTACTGCACCTGAAACAAAACTGCACGTCGTAGAACAGGAGGACGCAACTGATGGAATTGCGGGTGTTTTTATTAATGTTCAAAATGCTTCTAATACTTCGGCACCTGGAAAATTAACAGGTATCCGTTTTAGAACAGACGGTGTAGGTACTCCAATTAATTCCAGATACAAGGGCGGGCTGTTATTTGAAAAAACAGGTTCCTGGGGTGTAGGAAGTTTGCATTTTGCAACAAATAATGAAGGCAACAATGCCAGTATTACTTATTCTGATGTAAAAATGACGGTCAATAGCATCGGTAATGTAGGAATTGGTACAACGAATCCTGACATTTCAAAATTACAGATACTTGGGGGGACTGGAAACCTCTTCCATGCGACTAACAGTACTAACGATTTAGGCGTAAGCATGTCTGTACCAGGCTCCTCCCCTACGCTTGGCTTTAATGTACTACTCAACAGTGGGTATAAATTTATGGGTACCGGGTATGCGGGTATGTTTCAGCATTCATCAGTAACAGGCGATCTGAACTATTTCACTTCCAATGCAACAGGCTCAGGAGGGAATTCAATTGGCTTTCTCGGATCATTTTTCACACTTGATGCCGCCGGGCGAGTGGGTCTGTCAAATTCAGCTCCCAAAGCAAAACTTCATGTAAATGGCAATATGGTCATTGGCTCTACTTCTCTAGAGCCAGCAGCTGGCTACTTGCTCAGTATTGATGGTCGTGTGATATGTGAAGAAGCCCGTGTACAAATCAGCGGCGCATGGCCTGATTATGTTTTTAATGATAACTACAAATTGCGCCCTCTCGAAGAGTTGGAGAAACTGATTAATGAGCAAAAGCATCTACCCAATATACCCGCGGCAGCAGAAGTAGAAAAAGAAGGCATTGCACTAGGCGATATGAATAAGAGGTTGATAGAAAAGGTAGAAGAACTTACGTTATATATTATAGCATTAGACAAGCAAAACAAGGCACTCAATGAGCGAGTAAGTAAGCTTGAGAAAAAATAGATATTACGATTACTGAATTTCTACAAACAGAATTTAGTGATTCCCCGTGAACTAAAAATTACTATTCATGAAACAGATACTTTATATACTCATATTTTCATTTTTTATACACTTGCAGACCTATGCACAACGAAAAGTTCCGGAAGATTTAGCCAGAAGTATACAAGGAATGACCAAGCCCGATAATATAATGGCAGTTGTACATAGATATTACGATTCTGGCAGGGCGAACATATCGACAGGTCCCGGAGTGGAGGAATTTGAGTCCAACGAATACCACTGGTGGTTAAAGTGGGAATACTGGGCAAAGCGCAGACTAAAGAGTGATGGTACAATTGCTGACTACAAAGGACTCAACTACCTGGCAAAGCAGGAAATTGACAACAAATATGGCGCAGAGTTGAAGCAAGCAGCAGAAAACTTTAAGAAACTACCTCCCAGAGATGACTTTTCTCTTAGCACCAGGGGCGGACAAGGCTCAGAACCGGCAAACTTAAGCTATGGTGGCTGGACTTCCATAGGACCTACAACTGGGGGAACAGTAGTGGGCAGCGGAGGAAATATTGATATTAATGGACTAGGAAGAATGGACAGAATTGCATTTCACCCTACCAATGCTAATATTTTCTATGTAGGTTCTCCCAGCGGTAGCATTTATAAAACTACTAATGGAGGCACTAGCTGGACAGATGTAGGAGAAGGCCTGCCGGGAGGTGTTTCTTGCATTGAGGTATCTCGTGTAAACGGAAACATACTGTACGCTTTCTCGGGTGACGGTGATAGTCATAGTGCAGGATTCTTAGTTTTCAATACAGGAAATTCTCCCATAAGTCAAGGAGTTTTTAGAAGTACAGACGCAGGCGCAAGCTGGACAAAAGTTACGGATATGTATACAGGATCTGGCGACCTCATAGGATATAATATGGCTATAGCAGAAAACAGCAGTAATATATTATTTGCAGCCACTAACAGAGGTCTGTATCGTACAACCGATGGTGGAAATAGCTGGACGCAGGTAAGAAGCGGGCTGCACTATGATGTAGAAATCGCACCCTACAACGATCACATAATTTACGCTTGCAATAATAGTAGTAGCAGCGTGTATTACAGCACAAATAGTGGTGACACGTGGAGCACAAGCAGTTTTGATAATTCTTTTTCAGCTAATCGAGTAGATTTAGGGGTAAGGCAAAATAATATCAATTCTGCTAGCGCTTATGTATTTGTAGTAGCTGGAGATGCAGGTTCGGGCTCTTTTGACGGAGTTTTCAGGAGCACAAACTTTGGTGTGGACTTTACCCGCATGGCCAATACTCCGAATATACTGGGAACTACAACAAATGGTAGCGACAACAATGATTTGGGTAGGTATGGTCTTGCAATATGTGTGAAGCCAAGCTCTAATAATGTTTTGGCTACTGCAAGTCTTTGTAGCTGGCGTAGTACCAACTCAGGCACTACCTGGAGCTATGCTAGTACATTCCGGGAAGGACTAGGGCCACTAGATAAATATATACATCCGGACGTACATGATGTGCGATTTAATCCTGTGGATGAAAACCTATATGCCTGTACAGATGGAGGTGTATATAAAAGCACCGATGACGGGGCTACCTGGACTGATTTATCAGACGGACTGGCAGCAACACAGTTTTACCACATGGCAATGCAGGACGCAGATGGGGACGGAGAAATGGACGGAATAAATCTTCTAGGTGGAGCACAAGATAATGGAGTAAAATATCGAACTACCGGCGGTGCTTATAGACATATAATTTGCTGTGATGGATACGGTGTTGGAATAAATGGTAATGATGCGGATTGGCTTGTCATGAACATTAATAGTAGTCTTTACCAAACACCAAATGGTGGGGCAACGATGAACTTCAGAGGCTCTGTATCTTTCTTTTCTCCGGTTGCAGTGGATCATGATAATGGAGATACAATGTATGTGGGCTCTAGCACACTACTAAGAAGTTACGATGGTTTTGTTTCTAATACCAGCATAGCAGCCAATGTAAATAATTTTATAACTACCTGCCCCAGTAATAATGCGAGGCTATACGGTAGCGGCAGCAGCAATACTAATCTTATGATTAGTGAAGACCGTGGTACAAGTTGGTCAACCATAAGTGGTAATACCGGCTGGCCCACAGGTAGCCCTACAGTGACGGATTGCAAGCCTTGGGCTACTTTTTCCAGTGAGATATATGTGACTTTTGCAGGTTATACTGATGGTGTGAAAGTATTTAGAAGTTCTAATGCTGGAGACAGCTGGACAAATATAAGTGGCAGTTTGCCTAATGTGCCAATACACTCCTGCGCTGTGGCTTCGGAAGGTGTATATGTAGGAACAGAGATAGGTGTTTTCTTCCGCCCGGATGGCGGCTCTGATTGGACACCATTTTTTAATGGTATGCCCAGAGTAATCGTTTCCGATTTGTGGGTCAATGGCAATGGCCTGGTATACGCTTCTACTTTTGGGAGAGGTGCCTGGTTTTCTAATAGATATACTACTTGCCCGGCAACTGTGACAGTAGCAGGCAATCTGCAAGGTCCTCGTTATTATGAGGCATCTTCTACGGCAAATGTATCCGCAACAGCAAACGCAGGAGCTGGTAATGATATATTTGTAAAAAGTAATGGCTATGTCGACCTTTTAGATGGCTTTGAGATAACAGCGGGAACTTTCTTTGAAGCCTATCTTGGTCCCTGTAGTAATGGCGTACCTACTACAGATTTTGCCAGATCACCTGATGAGCCTATCCATAATATCATTGAATATGATGATAAAGGTATAGCTGCCAATAAAAAACAGGCTGCCAGTTATTACGCTTTAGCCAGGGATGGTATTGAAATAAATCTTGCAGACGACGTAACTGTAGATGTGGAAATTGTGAATACAGAAACGAAGGAGGTTAAAAAATTAGTGTCAAAAACCAGCTTTACTAAAGGGATGTATAAGATTCTGACGGGGAAAGGAGTATTCGCAGTAAAAGTACTGGTGAATGGTGCTGCACTTTCCAAACTAGGTAATTAATTATTGGGTTTGTAATAGAACTGTGTAAGTGTTGAACTCCCCTGGGTGCACCCGGGAAGTTCAACACTTTTTCCATTTTTATATATTAGCAAGGTTAATGGCTACAAAGTCATATTGACCTATAAAAATTTCTGCTTTACTCGTGAGAATTGCCCGGCAATTATCGCCGCCTGCACTTAAGTGCTCATTTTATTTTAAATGACAATTAAGTTGTGAAAATCAATAATTTAGTACTTTTTTTGAAGTTTAAACTCCCTCGCAGTTTTAAAAAAAGGTATTACATATAAGTAGTAGATGCATACTACAATTCAATAATATATTTTAATTTACAATGTGTTGCAATTCTAAAGAAACTAAGATTTCAATGCTGCATTGGCATTTTTACAATCAGTAATATGTTTCTTACTGTGAAGGATTTACATTTTTATGAATAACTATAATATTAAATCAAAGATTATGAAAAGTATTTTATTAGCAGCCATTGCGGTACTTACTGCAACAATTTCTTTTTCTCAGAATGTGGGTATAGGTACTTCTACTCCTAGCGCACCGCTTCACATAAGATCAGCTACCAACTTTAACCCAGTAATTATTGATGGGGTTGCTCCTACCTATTCTTCAATACTTGAAAATGGCGCTTACCGAGGTTACTGGGGTTCTTTCTCGGGCGATCCCGAAGATGTGGATTTTGGAACCGGTAGCGGAACCACTGGTAAATTACACCTTACCATACAGGCAACCCCTAGGTTAACCATTAATAATCTTGGAAATGTAGGCATTGGTACCACAAATCCTAACTATAAAATGCATGTAAACGGGGGAGATATGTTTGTACAATCTAGTTCCGGCTATTTTAAATTTGGTTATGATGGAGGCGACCAATGGCGGTATGCCAGTACGGGTGGCGGCGCACATTTAATGATGCAAAGCTCCACAGACGGTGCAACTTTCACTCCAAGGCATTATTTTGATCAAAACGGACGCGTAGGTTTTGGTACTGGAGCAATTGCTCCTGCCGCTGCACTGGAAGTATCCACTACATCATCTGAAACTATACGTATGAAGGGGAGCAACCCTTATATGTCTTTCTACGATAATACTAATGGATACCAGGGTTACTTATGGTATAATGGAGCTGATATCGTACTCGGCTCCAGTACAGCACCTATTAGATTTGCTTCAAATGGATACCGTATGGCTATTAATACAGATGGAAGGGTTACAATTGGCTCTGGAAATACGGCGGCAGCAGGTTATATGCTCAGCGTAGATGGTAAAGTAATTTGCGAAGAAGCACGAGTACAAATTAGTAGTGCATGGCCAGATTATGTATTTCATGATGACTACAAACTACGTCCTATCGAAGAATTAGAAAAGCTTATAAAAGCAGAAAAGCATTTACCTGATATGCCTTCTGCAGCTGTAGTAGAAAAAGAGGGAATTGCGCTAGGTGATATGAATAAGAAGTTACTAGAAAAGGTAGAAGAACTCACGTTGTACATTATCGAGCTCAACAAGAAAAACACGAAGCTTACTGAGGAAATGGAATCTGTAAAAAACAGCTTAAA
Source organism: Ferruginibacter sp. (assembly GCA_037968795.1). Taxonomy (GTDB): domain Bacteria; phylum Bacteroidota; class Bacteroidia; order Chitinophagales; family Chitinophagaceae; genus Ferruginibacter. Next base: position 2,366 of record JBBKWE010000054.1, on the reverse strand, counting down.
AGCCCTTAACAATAAATAAGAGTCTACCGCAAGATTTAAGCACTAAAAATTATTACAATGAAAAGAATATTAATTGTGATTCTGATATTTTTTGCTGGCTTTACAGTAAGTGCACAGGTACCCGATGCACTCAAACAAAGAATAGCTGGCAAAACTAAGCTTACTGATATAATGGTAGAAGTGGAGGACTACTACAAGGATGAAAAAAAGGCGGAAGTAGAAAAAAGAAACAACGAAGAGGAGGAATTTGAAAACGACTATCTGCGCTGGAAGAGATGGGAGTATTACCATGCATCAAGGTTAGATGAACAAGGTAGGGTTATCCCTAATGTAAAAACAAAAATTTATAACGGTATAAGAGAATATGAAGCCCGGCAAAGTTCCAATAGAGAATCAATTATTCAATCCTCCTACTCTACCTGGTTTGGTTTTGGCCCCACTGGTATAACAAGATACGGTCAGGGATATAACAGTGGGTATGGTCGGGTAAATTGTATCGCTTTTCACCCCACCCTTGCAGACTACCTCATTATAGGTACACCCCAAGGTGGCATCTGGAAAAGCACCAATAACGGTACTTCCTGGTTTTCCCTGTCAGACAATTTACCTTCAAGTGGAATAGGAGGTCTTGTGTGGGATAGAACAAATTCAAATGTTATTTATGCCCTTACCGGAGATGGTGATGCCAGTGGTGGGGGTTTTGTATCTAGCTATGGATACAATGTGCCCTCTTTAGGCGTATTTAAATCAACTGATGGAGGCACAAGCTGGCAAGTAACCGGAGATTTTCCGGGTGTCGTGGGGAATTTTTATGGTTATAAACTAATGCAGCATCCAACAAACGCCAATACTTTATTTGCCGCCACAACTGATGGTATTTACCGAACAACTAACGGAGGCACTACCTGGACCCAGGAACAAGTTGGAAACTTTACTGATATTGAATTTAAACCTGGCGATCCCACAATAATGTATGCAGCCTTACGAGGTTCATCTTTACCATTGTGGCGGAGTACAAACAGCGGGGTTACCTGGTCGTCTGCCAGTACAGGCCTTACTACAAGTTCTTCCCGTATAGCAATTGGTGTAAGTGCAAACCAACCTAATTATATTTATGTGTTAGCAGGTGGGGCAACTGGTTCGGGCACCTTCAGAGGACTATTTCGTAGTACTACCTCAGGCACACCTAGTTTTATTTCTATGACCACCACACCCAATATACTTGGGTATCCAAATGATGGTTCCGATGATAAGGACCAGGCAAGTTATGATTTAGGGATAGAAGTAGACCCGGATAATGCAAGTGTGGTTATAACCGCCGGTATAAATGTATGGCGAAGCACTAACGGGGGATCAAGTTTTGGTGCCACCAGCAGAACCCAGTGGTATGATAATCCTGCAGGAATAGATTACGTACACGCAGATATACACAATCTTACTTACAACCCTCTTAATAACAGATTGTATAGTACCTCCGATGGAGGTGTAGGGTATAGCACTAATGACGGTGCCAACTGGACTTTTGCTTCCAATAACTTACAAATACTGGCAACCTATCATGCTGACTGGTACGAAGCAGATGCCAATCTTATACAGTGCGGCACGCAGGATAATGGCACTTCTATAAGATATACAGGCAGTAACACTTACCGCCATATATACGGAGCCGACGGGTTCGATTGTGTGGTTAAAGACAATGACCCCAATACTATAGTATTTGTAGCTAATGGCAGCCTGCTCAAAACGACTAATGGAGGAACTGGCGTATCAGATGTATCTCCAGCTGGTTTAAATACATTTCCTCAGGTTGCCAGAGATTATAATAGTAGTACCAGAATATTTGCCGGCGATGGCAGTGAAGTATTCCGTTCTACAGATTTTGGAAGTACATGGACCACTTTCTCTGCTGGAATTGCCAGCAGGGTGCTCACAACCTGCCAAAGCAACAGCAACCGGCTTTATTGTAGCAATGGTTCCACTTTGCAAAGAAGTGATGATGCTACCGGCGCTTGTACGTTTACAACAAAAAGCGGAACCCCAGGTTACCCTACAGGCGTTAACCTTACTGACATAGAAGCAAGACCATCTAACTCCCTTATTATATATGCAAGCTTTGGCGGCTATGTGGCAGGGAGTAAGGTGTATAGTTCTACTGATGGAGGCGATAACTGGATCAATATTTCGGGAAGTCTCCCCAATGTAGCCTGCCATAGCATAGCCGTAGATGCAAGTAATACAATATATGTAGGTACAGACATGGGCGTCTTTGTAAAAGCAATATCGATGACGGACTGGCAACCCTTTTATAACTTTTTGCCACGCACTCCCGTGAGCGAATTAATGATAAACAATACCGCAGGGCGGAT
>JBBKWE010000053.1:0-15872 GCA_037968795.1 Ferruginibacter sp. | reverse complement strand
CTCTCTGCAACACAGGCTGCTTGTGCTCAAGATACTTGGGGTGCCTATAGCCAGTCCATTTCTGCAAAAGGATATGAAGGGAAAAATTTTAGAATACAAGCTCAGATAAGATCAGCTGTAGAAGACGACAGTGCATCCGCAAGACTTTGGGTAAGGGTAGACAAGGCTACAGGCTACGGATTTTTTAATAATATGTGGGATAGCCCTATTCGTAAAAATTCCTGGGATACTTACAAGCTGGAAGGGAAAATAGATGTCGTTGCTACGCAAATTAGTTTCGGCGCTTTGGTGGAGTATAATGGTAAATTTTATTTCGACAATTTTAAGGTAGAAGTAGAAACCGTAAAAAATAAATGGGTTACTATTTTTTCTGCTGATTTTGAAGATAATATGGATGGATGGCATAACGGAATAGGAATTGACGGTAGCGGTAAAAATGACTTATACAAGTACTCAATAATACAAGATGCTTTATCAAAAAGCAAAAGCTTACTCATAAAAGGGGAAGACGTACCAAGCTACGGCGTTAATAAAAAAGTGGGAAAGTATGCAGACGTTAACGGAATTAAACTGTATTATGAAGTGTACGGAGATGGCCCTCCTCTTGTAGTATTGCACGGCAATGGTGGTTCTATAGGAAGTACCTCTTCTCACTACCCAGATCTCATAAAGCAATACAAGGTAATAGCCATAGATAGCAGGGGACAAGGTAGAAGTGGAGATACAGATAAGCCGCTTACTTACGACCAAATGGCCTCAGACGTGAATGCCTTGCTAGATCAGTTGCAAATAGATTCTGCCTTTATATGGGGGCAAAGTGATGGCGCTATTTTATGTCTAGTTTTAGCATTGGAATATCCCAGTAAAGTAAAGCGAGCTGTCGCTTATGCTCCAAATGTACTTCCCGACAGTTCTGCTGTTTTTGGTTGGGCAGTTACCGCCATAAATCGACTTATTAATACTTCAAAAAATGAAAAAGAATTAAAATTATATAAAATGATGCGAGACTATCCGCAGATTCCTTATAATAAATTAAACAGCATTACCGCTCCTATTCTTATTATGGGTGGCGATAGAGATTTAATTCGACCGGAACACCTTATTAAAATGTTTCAAAACATTCCAAATTCCCAGTTATGTATTTTGCCAGGCGCTACGCATGGAGGTGCATGGGAGCAAAAAGAACGTTTTTTAAGTATTCTGAATGACTTCTTTTCAAAACCTTTTTTAATTCCTACAACGGAGGATTGGTTCAGGGAGTAGACTTTTCTTCTTTATCGGTAGCTGAAGACCGCTACCGATAAATTTTCAGGATATCCTTTATTTTTATCAAAATCACACTTTAATGTGATTTTGATAAAAATAATCCAACCCTAAGACATAGCCTCTCCATAAACCTAATCCCCCACAATCATCAATTTCTCTGTAAGTGTGACTACCGTTGAATTTATAGTTACCAGATACATTCCTTTAGGCGAAGTGCCCAGATTTATTGGTACTTGATTCATCCCTTTTAGTAGGTTTAATTTTATACTTGTTACCATTCTTCCATCTATTCCCCTTACAGATAAAACAGCATTGCTATTTACCTCCATAAACACAATGGCGGTAGATAGCCCGGTTGTAAAATTGGGGACTAATCTCATTGAATTTGTAGAGATACCAGTCGTGGTCAATTTTACAACATTGCTATAAGAGGTTTTACCATTTATGCCCACTGTTTTTATTCTATAGTAATAAACCCCGCCGTCTGCTGAGCGTGTATCATCAAATGTATAATATTGCTTCTCTGTACTATTGCCTTTGCTGCTTATCGTTCCTATTGAAATAAAATTGATGGCATTCGTACTTCGCTCCAGCACGTGATAATCAATATTCTGCTCTCCTATAGTACTCCATCGTACATTGGCTATTCCGTTTTGCCATCTTGCATCCAGACTTATACTTGTGAGTGGTAGGACTACCGCACATGGCTTTATGAAAATGCTATAAATATTGGAAGTATCTATACAACCGTTTGGAGCGGTCACTATTACAGAAAGCGTGCTGTTCCCGAGAGGAAGTGTATTGAGCATTATTGACGGCCCGCTACCCACAATAGAAGAGTAGGGAGGTGCATTGCGGTACCAATCAATCGTATATCCTGTAAGATTCCCGTTAAATGACGGCAGTGGTATAAATAATTTGCTTGTATCGCAAAGCGTATCACAACCTGCCGGGAACAATCTTAGATCTGGACCTGGCATAATAGTCTCAAAAGCAAGATTGCTACAACCGGTTACTCCATCTGTTACGGTAACTTTATAAAGTCCCGCAGCAGAAGTATTTAAAATGCTGTTGGTAGATATCACCGTATTGCCTAAGCCTACAGTCCAGCTCCAGGTAGGGATTGCGGCGGAGCTTGAAGCGGTAAGAACATAAGCATTATTGGAGCAGAAAGGAACAGGTCCCGTTACAGCAATTGTTACCGTAGGTAAAGCATTAAATACCACCATCACCGTGTCCGAAGCCATACAGCCAAAAGGATTCATTACCTGCACAATAATCGTGTGGGATCCTGTGGTAAGGGGAGCAGTTCCTACGGTACCTGTTATACTATTTCCTGTACCAGCAGGGCTTCCATCAAATAGCCATTGATAGCTGCAGCCGCCACAAGGAGGAACTATTGCGGTGAAGTCTGTGCCAAAACATCTGCTGCCTACAGTGGTTATTGTTGCATTGGGTGCTTGAATAACAGAAACTGCAATCGTATCTGATTTTACGATACAGCCATTTATATCTACAGCTGTAAAATAATAATTACCGGTTTGCTTCACTGTATCAGTAGGGGATATCTGGCCAGGTATAGCCACTCCATTATTAAACCATTGATAGCTGGTAAGGCCCGTGCAGGAAGAACCAAGAATTACAGAGTCCCCAAAGCAGAAAGTAGTGGGGCCCGATGTGGTGACTGTACACACGGGTGGCGCTACTATGCTTGTGGAGTTGATTACGGTGTCCATGCAGCCATTAGCTAAAGTAACAATATGCGTAACTGCAAATAACCCGGCAGTTGCATAAGCATGAGAAGTAGGATTTACATAAGAAGTAGCAGCATCGCCAAAGTCCCAATAGTGAGTAGGGGCGGGCACAGTTCCGGTAAATGTAATGGGTGTACCTACGCAAGAATTTGCAAGCGTAAATGCGGCATCGGCAATTACAATATCAAAAGTGTCTTTAAAACTTGTGGTACAAGGTCCTGAAGTTACCGTATGGGTCACTATATAAGAGCCAGATTGGGTAATGCTAAGCAGAGGGTTTGCAATTGTATTATTATTAAAGGAGGCAATTGGAAGCGGTACGGGAGTGTTGCCAGGGTTATATCCTACTGCCCAACTCATGCTACTTATTGTGCCAGGGAAAGCTACTGTAGAAGCATCATAGAGTTGAATAGACCTGCAATTTACAACAGAAGTAAAATCTGCGGCTACAGGTACATTTACAGTAGTGTCTTTACATGCTCTGCAAATACTTAGGTCTGGTAACAATACATCGGCACATATTCTCACTTGCTTATTGCCAATGCTATTGTAGCTAATGGTGGTTGCTCCTGGTATGGTATAACCATTCTCTAAGTGAGTTATGGCGGGATTGCCAGTGCCACTAATCGTAGCACCCGACGGTCCGGTGGCCGCAAAGCTTAAAGTAAATGGATTGCATCCTGAAATTCCCGTTACACCAAGTGTAGCAGCGCAGCCTGGGCCAGGGCAATTTTGAATAACGATCGTAATTATATTAGAAGTAACTACACAGCCTCCAAGTGTAACCACGCAATAGTAGGAATACGAACCAGCAGATGTAAGTGTATTTATCAAGAGGGTAGGGCTTGTTTCACCGGTGAGTATTCCAGCGGAGTTGTACCATTGAAAACTGTATCCCGGCCCATTTACAGCGACCAAATTCATATTAGGCAGGGCAGGCAGGCAATAGTATAGCACATTGGTTGCAGAAATGCTCGCCACAGGCCTTCCTATATCCGGGATAGTGTAACTTTTTGTAACCGTGCAACCAGAGCCATTGTAGTTTTGAATAACGACCGTATACAAGCCTGGTACAGTAATGCCGGTAATGCTCGATGTGTTACCGGGAGGCGGAACTCCAGGTCCCGTCCAGGTAAAAATTCCTGTGGCACCAGTTGATAGCGTTATGCCCCCAACCCCACATAGGGTTCCCGATGCAGTAATCACAGGCAGCGTTGGTTCATTAATTGTAATGGCAATTGAATCTTTTCCGCAAACACCATAATGCAAGAACACGGTATTGCTTGATCCCGGGCTATTATTGCCATGCCATTTTATCGTAATTGTAGGTGTTCCTTGTCCTGATAAAATTGTTCCAAAAGAAGCAGGAGTCACAAACCAATTAAAATTTCCGGTGAGGATATTTGTGATCGTATAGGTTTCTGTATTATCTGCACATACACTGGTAGGTCCTGTAAGCGCCGGCGTTGGGTAGGCAAACACTGTTCTGGTCACTGTACTACTTTGGCAGTTATTTGGAAATGAAACCTGGTATACTGAAAGCATATAAGGTCCCGTAGGCCCCCATGTTACCTGTACGGAATCATTATTGGCCCCTAGTAAAACAGTAGAAGCAGCATTAGTGAAAGACCATTGGAATGGACCATTGGCGTTGGAGGTTATAGCATATACATGCACATTTCCAGGACAAATTGAATCTGCCCCCGTAATAGAATTTAAGATTGGTAAAGGATATACAGTTACGGTATAGCTCGCATCACTGCATACAACACCAGGGCTTGCCGCCACAGCTGTTACAGAGTATACGCCAGGGTTGTTCCAGGTCACGTTAATGGTTGAAGTACCATTACCAGAATTGATTGTTGCTCCTGCAGGTGCAATCGACCAGTTTGAAGGCACAGGTATACTTGTGGGCCTTTCAGCTGTAAAGTTGTTCGTTGTATTTTGGCAAAAGGCAGATGGCCCTACGATACTTAGCTCTGGTAATACCTGTACTGTAAATACCGCACTGCCAGAACAATTGAGTCCAGAACTAGAATAATTACAAGTGATTGTGTAAACCCCTAATGCCATCCAGTTTATATTTATTTCACTAGTATTTGTGTTATTGGGTGAAATAATACCACCGCCAGAAAGCGTCCAATTATAGGTAACCCCAGGCCAGCTAGGTAGGTTATAAAGTGCTGATGTGTTATTGCAAACTACGTTCTGCCCTACGATAGTGCCTACGGCTGGAAGAATAGGGATAGTTACCGTGGTACCTTGCGGACAATAAGCCGTGGTACAGCCATTAGCTTTTAGATTAAGCGTTCCCTGAGGGCTGCCAGATCCCCAAATTATTGTAACACAGGCGGTACCCTGCCCGCTGAAAATAGATCCTCCGGTCACTGTCCATAAATAAGTACCACAAGTAAGATCCGGCGTACAATATTTTACAGTATCACCAGCGCATACAGTAGCTACGCATTCAATTTCAGGACCGGGAAGATTGTCAATTACAATGACTTTTTGAGCGGTATCTATACAGGTAGGGCAGTGTGCCTGCCCGTTTGAGAATACATTATTAGCCGCCGTTAACGTTACGGTATAGCTGCCCGGCGCCGTATAACTATGGCTGGGATTTGCAATGGTAGAATTAAATCCATCTCCAAAATCCCAATAAAAACTATTGGCATCTGTAGTAGCTGAAGAATTAAAATTAATGACCGTAGGATTATTAAAACAAGCAGGTTGAGGCGTTGCAGTAAACGCTGCAACAGGTGTATTAATAAGATTATAATTGAGCTTTATGGTGTCCATACAGCCTGCAATGCCTGGTCCTATTGGAGGCGAGATGAATGCGATAACTACCTGCCCGGTAGGAGTGCCGCCCCATAGTATGGTAAACATATTTGCACTACTGCTAATGAGTGATCCCCCGGTAACAGATACAACAGAATAAGTAGTACCAGCATAGCATACCTGATCTACATCTATAGTATATTTCATCTTGCTGTTTTTGCAAGCTCTGAGTGTATTGGGAAAATTCTCATAACCCACGCCAGACGCACTTTTGGCTGCTTCTGTTCGCGTACAATTAATGGAATCCGAAATATAAAAAAAGGAAGGGCAAATTCTATTACAAACCTGCGACCAGCATAAGCTGGAGGTAAATAAGAGGAAAAAAGATAAAATAATAGAACGTAATAAATTCACCATGATAACTTGATTTAGTTATTTGAAATACTGGTGATTTTCGTTTAGTAGCAATAAGCAAGAAGTGGTATTTTTTATCTTGCAGCCGTAAACATGGCACTCTAAATATAAGCTTTTTAATACAGAGGTAGAAATAAAATTGCAGATAAAACAAATGAAGGACTGGCACTCTAATTTTGACCTGCGGGCAACAGTAAAAATTAGTTGTTGGGAAATGTAACATTCACCGTAATTGATGTGCCAATTCTAAACACGACCTATTGCATTTTCGTTAGGTGAGATTTCATGGATGATTTAAAATCACCATCGCTTATTTTCCTGATTTTTCCTATCGGCAGGTGTCTCCACCCACCGCAATCCCATCTATAAAACTAGCCGGCAGGTCTCACACAAACTAGGTCCAATTCATTGTCTTTCCCAAGCACCTAAACCATAAATATAAGACTACAGATTTGTAATAGACAGTGAACGTAGCAAAAGGAAAATGGCAAACAGACAGAATGGAAACCGGCAAAACCATCTGAAAAAAGTAAGCTTCTCTAATCTATCTAAACCTCGTGATGAGGCACTGTCTGATCGCATTGAGTCTACCATCTTCCGCCTTTTCCTCGCGGCCCATACCAATAACCTTACCAAATACGTAAATTATCTTACAATCCCCCATTATTCTAATAATATTTTTGCTACCTTTGCATTCCTTTAATTTCGGCTTAGTGACAAAAACCGTCATTTTTTCGTTGTAAAAGGCTTACACTAAACGTTTTAATTACTATATGTCTGCAACAACAACCCCCACTGCTGAGCGTCACAATTTCGGAAAAGTTGCACTCTTAGCAGAAACGCCCGATTTATTGGGCATCCAAATTCAATCGTTTAAAGATTTTTTCCAGTTAGAGACCACCCCCGATAAGAGAAATGTAGAGGGCTTGTTTCGTGTGTTTAAGGATAACTTCCCTATCACCGATACAAGAAACATCTTCGTGCTGGAATTTCTTGACTACTTCGTAGATCCTCCACGCTACTCTATAGATGAGTGTATAGAAAGAGGCCTTACCTACGCTGTACCTCTTAAGGCAAAACTTCGCCTTAGCTGTAACGATGAAGAGCACGTAGATTTCCAGACCATCGTACAAGATGTGTTTCTTGGAAATATTCCTTACATGACTCCCCGCGGTACTTTCGTCGTGAATGGTGCAGAGCGTGTTGTTGTAAGTCAACTACACAGATCTCCTGGTGTATTCTTTGGCCAAAGCACGCACCCTAATGGTACTAAGATATATTCTGCCCGTGTGATTCCTTTTAAAGGTGCATGGATGGAGTTTGCGACAGACATAAATAATGTAATGTTTGCTTACATCGATCGCAAGAAAAAATTCCCGGTAACTACACTATTACGCTCTATCGGTTTTGAAACAGATAAAGATATCCTTGAACTTTTCGGCATGGCTGATGAAGTAAAAGCCGATAAGAAAAACCTGGAGAAACAAATAGGCAAACGCCTTGCGGCAAGAGTACTACGCACTTGGGTAGAGGATTTTGTTGATGAAGATACTGGTGAAGTAGTTTCCCTGGAGCGTAATGAGATCATCCTGGAAAGAGATGTGGTGCTTGACGAAAGCAATATCGCTGAGATATTGGAATTAGACGTGAAGAGCGTATTTATACAAAAAGAAGAAGTAAGCGGCGACTACGCTATTATATATAACACGCTTAATAAGGATACTAGTAATAGTGAACTGGAAGCGGTACAGCATATATACAAGCAACTTCGTGGTGCAGATGCGCCCGATGATGAAACTGCCCGTGGTATCATAGACAAGCTTTTCTTTAGTGATAAGCGTTATGATCTGGGAGAAGTAGGTCGTTATAAAATAAATCGTCGTTTGGGTCTTGACTTCCCTATAGAGAAGAAAGTACTTACGAAAGACGATATCATCGCCATTATTAAAACACTTGTGCTTCTTACCAATGGTAAGAGCGAGGTAGATGATATAGATCACCTTAGCAACCGTCGTGTACGCACGGTGGGAGAGCAGCTTTACGCACAATTTGGTGTAGGTCTTGCTCGTATGGCTCGTACGATAAGAGAGCGGATGAATGTAAGAGACAATGAGGTATTTACTCCGGTAGATCTTATCAATGCTCGTACACTATCTTCTGTAATCAACAGCTTCTTTGGTACTTCCCAGCTTAGCCAGTTTCTTGACCAAACTAATCCACTGAGTGAGATCACGCATAAGCGTCGTATCTCCGCACTCGGACCCGGAGGTTTGAGCAGAGAGCGTGCAGGTTTTGAGGTGAGAGACGTTCACTACAGTCACTACGGCCGTTTGTGTACTATTGAAACACCAGAAGGACCAAATATTGGTTTGATCTCTACACTTTGTGTGCATGGTACTATTAATGAAATGGGCTTTATAGAAACTCCATATCGTAAGGTTACGAACGGTAAGGTAGATATGAAGAAGATCACTTTTCTGAGCGCAGAAGAAGAAGATACCGCTAAGATTGCGCAGGCAAATATAGATATAGACGAAAAAGGAAACTTTGTACATGATAGAATAGAGTCTCGCCAAACAGGTGATTTCCCTGTACTAGACAAGAATGAAGTGGAATACATGGATGTGGCGCCTAACCAAATCGTTGGTTTGAGTGCTTCCCTTATTCCGTTCCTGGAGCATGATGATGCTAACCGTGCTTTGATGGGTAGTAACATGCAACGTCAGGCAGTTCCATTAATCAGACCAGAGGTTCCTATTGTAGGTACTGGCTTGGAAGGAAAAGCTGCTCGTGATGCCCGTATTCAGGTGCACGCAGATGGAGATGGTGTGGTAGAATATGTAGATGCAAATGAGATTCACGTAAGATATAAGCGTACAGAGGCACAATCTCTTGTAAGCTTCGAGGATCCACTGACTATATACAAGCTTACTAAGTTTGTGAGAACTAACCAGGAAACTACAATTAATCTTCGCCCAGCAGTTCTTAAAGGACAAAAGGTAAAGGATGGCGATTTCCTTACAGAAGGGTATGCTACTCTTGGTGGTGAGCTTGCCCTTGGTCGTAACCTTAAAGTGGCATTCATGCCTTGGAAAGGGTACAACTTTGAGGATGCTATCGTTATCTCTGAGAAGGTGGTAAAAGAAGATCTATTTACTTCTATCCATATTGCAGAATATGAAACAGAAGTTCGTGATACTAAACTAGGAGAAGAAGAACTTACGCCGGATATTCCAAACGTGAGCGAAGAAGCTACGAAGGATCTTGATCAGAATGGTATCATAAGAATAGGTGCTACAATCAAAGAAGGAGACATCATCATAGGTAAGATCACTCCAAAAGGAGAAAGTGATCCTACACCGGAAGAAAAACTACTTAGAGCAATCTTTGGAGATAAGGCCGGTGATGCTAAAGATGCCTCTCTAAAAGCAAGTAGCGGTACTAAAGGAGTAGTTATAAATAAGAAATTATTCCAACGTGCTAAGAAAGATAAGACAGCTAAAGTAAGAGAGAAAGCGCAAATTGAGAAGATAGAGCAAATACATGAGGAGAAGGAAGAGAAGCTAATGGCTCAGTTGCAGGAGAAGCTACTTATCCTATTGAAAGATAAAACGAGTCAGGGTGTTAAAAACACTTTTGATGAAGTACTTATCTCTAAGGGAACGAAGTTTAATCCTAAGAACGTAGCAGCTATTGACTACATTAACGTAGCTCCGCTAGGCTGGAGTGGCGATGAAAAAACCGATGATCTTATCAATACTTTGTTGCACAATTACAACATAAAGTACAATGAGGAACTTGGTCGCTACAAGAGAGAGCGTTTCAACATAAGCATTGGAGACGAATTGCCGGCAGGTGTTCTTAAGCTTGCTAAGGTATATATGGCTGTGAAGCGTAAGTTGAAAGTGGGAGATAAGATGGCAGGTCGTCACGGAAACAAGGGAATCGTAGCTAAGATCGTAAGAGCTGAGGACATGCCTTTCCTTGAAGACGGAACGCCGGTAGATATCGTATTGAACCCACTAGGTGTACCTAGTCGTATGAACCTGGGACAAATCTATGAAACAGCATTAGGCTGGGCAGGAGAGAAGCTAGGCGTACGATTTGCAACGCCAATCTTTGATGGTGCAAGTGTAGATGAAATTGCTGAGAAGATAGAAGAAGCAGGTTTACCAAAGTTTGGCCATACGTACTTGTACGATGGTGAAACAGGGGATCGTTTTGACCAGAAAGCAACAGTAGGTATCATCTATATCATTAAACTTCACCACATGGTAGATGATAAGATGCACGCACGTAGCATCGGACCATACTCTCTCATCACGCAGCAGCCGCTGGGTGGTAAGGCACAATTTGGTGGTCAGCGATTTGGTGAGATGGAGGTGTGGGCACTAGAGGCCTACGGAGCTTCTAACATCCTGCAGGAATTGCTTACCCTTAAGTCTGATGATATTATAGGAAGAGCTCGTACATACGAGGCAATCGTAAAAGGCGACAATATTCCTAGAGCAGGCATACCAGAATCTTTTAATGTACTTGTACATGAGCTTAGAGGTCTGGGACTAGATATGAAGTTTGATTAAAAAATATAATGTACTGGTAGCAAATTTTTCTGCCAGTATATCTTTTTGGCTTCATATACAACAAACTAATAATAATAATACCTAATAAATAACATGGCATATAAAAGAGAAAATCGCCCTCAATCTACTTTTTCCCAGATTACGATCGGACTGGCCTCGCCAGATATGATCCTGGAAAGAAGTTACGGGGAAGTATTGAAACCAGAGACCATTAACTACAGAACATACAAGCCGGAAAGAGATGGTTTGTTTTGTGAGCGTATTTTTGGCCCGGTAAAAGATTACGAATGTGCTTGTGGTAAATACAAACGTATTCGCTATAAGGATATCGTGTGCGACAGATGTGGTGTAGAAGTAACAGAAAAGAAAGTGCGTAGAGAGCGCATGGGTCATATAAAGCTGGTAGTACCTGTGGTACATATCTGGTATTTTAAATCATTGCCTAATAAAATTGGTTATCTACTTGGAACAAGTTCTAAGAAACTAGAAACCATCGTATACTATGAGCGTTATGTAGTTATACAGCCAGGTGTAAGAGAAGAGCAGACTTATGCTGACTTACTTACAGAGGAAGAGTATCTTGATATATTAGATGCTCTACCAGCCGGCAACCAAATGCTGCCAGATGAGGATCCTGAAAAATTCATCGCTAAGATGGGTGCAGAAGCAGTAAGCGAAATGCTTAAACGTCTTGACCTTGACCAATTGAGTTTTGACCTACGTAACTCTGCTGCTACAGAGACTTCTCAGCAGCGTAAAGCAGATGCCCTTAAGCGTCTGAGCGTAGTAGAGAGTTTCCGCGATGCACAAACAAGAATAGAGAATCGTCCGGAGTGGATGGTAATGCAATACATTCCGGTTATACCACCAGAGCTTCGTCCGCTTGTTCCTTTGGACGGTGGCCGTTTTGCTTCTTCTGATCTGAATGACCTTTACCGCAGGGTGATCATTCGTAATAACAGATTGAAGCGTTTGATGGAAATTAAAGCGCCGGAAGTAATCTTGCGTAACGAGAAGCGTATGTTGCAGGAAGCTATTGATAGCTTATTTGACAATAGCCGTAAGTCTAATGCTGTAAAAGCAGAAGGTGGTCGTGCGTTGAAATCTCTTTCTGATGTACTGAAAGGTAAGCAAGGACGTTTTCGCCAGAACCTACTCGGTAAGCGGGTAGATTATAGTGGTCGTTCTGTAATCGTAGTAGGACCAGAATTGAAGATGCACGAGTGTGGTCTGCCTAAGGATATGGCGGCTGAACTCTTTAAGCCATTTATTATACGCAAGCTTATAGAGCGTGGTATCGTAAAAACGGTGAAGAGTGCCCGTAAACTAGTAGATAAGAAAGAAGCGATTATTTGGGATATCCTTGAGAATATTCTTAAAGGTCACCCTGTAATGCTTAACAGAGCACCAACCCTTCACAGGTTGTCTATCCAGGCATTCCAGCCAAAGTTGATTGAAGGAAAAGCAATACAATTACACCCACTGGTAACCACGGCATTTAATGCGGATTTTGATGGTGATCAGATGGCGGTACACGTACCACTGAGTAATGCTGCTGTATTGGAAGCACAATTGCTTATGCTTTCTAGCCATAATATCCTAAACCCTCAAAATGGTACGCCTATCACCCTTCCTTCCCAGGACATGGTATTGGGTCTGTATTACATTACCAAGGGTAAAGTTACAATGGGTGATGAGGTAATGAAAGGACAAGGAAAGTCTTTCTACAGTGCAGAAGAAGTTATCATTGCTTACAATGAAAAGAAGATAGACCTTCATGCAAATATTAAAGTAAAAGCAAACTATCGCGAAGACGATGGTACGCTTACTAATAAATTAATAGAAACAACAGTAGGTAGAGTAATATTCAACCAATTTGTACCAAAGGAAGTTGGTTTTATTAATGCCTTGCTTACCAAGAAAAACCTAAGAGAGATCATAGGGGATATCATTAACTGGACAAGTGTTCCTATTACGGCTCGCTTCCTTGATGATATTAAAACACTTGGATACAGAATGGCTTTCCGTGGTGGTTTGTCGTTTAACATTAATGACCTTATCATACCGGAAGTAAAAGCGCAATTGGTTTCCAATGCACAAGAAGAAGTAGCTGAAGTATGGGATAGTTATAATATGGGTCTAATCACAAACAACGAGCGTTACAATCAGATCATTGACATCTGGAGTAGGGTAGATACGAAAGTGACTGAGACACTTATCACCGAGTTGGCGTCAGATAAGCAGGGTTTCAACTCTGTGTATATGATGCTGGATAGCGGTGCTCGTGGTAGTAAGCAGCAGATTAAGCAGCTTGCCGGTCTTCGTGGATTGATGGCTAAGCCGAGAAAATCTGGTAGCAGCGGAAGTGAGATTATTGAGAACCCTATTCTTGCAAACTTTAAAGATGGTCTAAGCGTACTAGAGTACTTTATCTCTACGCACGGTGCCCGTAAGGGTCTTGCAGATACGGCTTTGAAAACAGCAGATGCTGGTTATCTTACCCGTAGACTAGTAGATGTGGCACAAGACGTCGTGATAAACGAAGAAGATTGCGGTACACTTAGAGGTATAGCTACGCAAGCACTTAAAGATAACGAGGACGAGATAGAATCTCTATCTGATAGAATTGCAGGTCGTACTTCACTGCACGATATTCTTAATCCTGTAAACGAGGAGGTTATCCTGGAAGCAGGAAAGCAGATTACCCCGCAGGTAGCTAAATTAATAGAAGAAATTGGAATAGAAACAGTAGAGATTCGCAGTGTACTTACTTGTGAAAGCAAGCGAGGCGTATGTGTGAAGTGTTATGGTAAAAACCTTGCTTCCGGTACAATAGCACAACGCGGTGATGCTGTAGGTATTATAGCGGCTCAGAGTATTGGAGAGCCGGGTACACAGCTTACGCTTCGTACTTTCCACGTGGGTGGTGTGGCAGGATCTACTTCAGTAGAAAGTAGTATGTATGCTAAGTTTGAAGGTACGCTACAATTTGATGGTCTTCGTACAGTAAAAACTACGGCAAAAGACGGTTCAAAAGTAGAAATAGTAATTGGACGTACCGGAGAGATAAGAAATATAGATCCTAAGCAAGACAGGTTATTGAACACAACCAATATCCCTTACGGTTCTATCCTTAAAGTGAAGAATGGTCAGAAGGTAGAGAAAGGAGAAGTTATCTGTACCTGGGATCCATTTAACAACGTAATCGTAGCAGAGGTAGAAGGAACGATAGAGTTTGACGCTTTAATAGAAGGTGTAACCTATCGTGATGAGGCAGATGAGCAAACCGGTCACAGAGAGAAGGTGGTTATAGAGACTAAAGATAAAACCAAACTACCTGCAATATTGGTAGATGGTAAAGAGGCTAAGAGCTATAACTTACCGGTAGGTTCTCATATCGTAGTAGAAGAAGGCGAAAAAGTAAGAAGCGGACAGGTTCTTGTGAAGATACCAAGAGTTCTAAGCAAGCTGAAGGATATCACGGGTGGTCTACCAAGAGTTACAGAACTCTTTGAAGCACGTAACCCAAGCAACCCTGCAGTAGTATGTGAGATAGATGGTGTAGTAAGCTTTGGAAACATTAAGCGCGGTAACCGCGAGATCGTGGTAACTGCGAAAGATGAAGTAGTAAAGAAATATCTTGTTCCACTTAGTCGTCAGATACTTGTACAGGACGGTGACTTTGTAAAAGCAGGAGCGCAGTTGTCTGATGGGCAGGTAGCACCGGCTAGCATCCTAAAGATCAAAGGTCCATTTGCAGTACAAGAGTACGTTGTAAATGAGATACAGGAAGTATATCGCTTACAGGGTGTGAAGATCAATGACAAGCATATTGAAGTTATCGTTCGCCAGATGATGCGTAAAGTAACCATCGAAGATGCAGGGGATACCCGCTTCCTTGAAGGAGATACAGAAGATCGCATGGGCTTTAATGATGAGAATGACAGCATCTTTGATAAGAAAATCATAACTGATGCTGGCGGAAGCGACACTTTCCGAGCCGGACAGATCGTAACGCTGAGAGAGCTGAGAGAAGAAAACTCTTCCCTACGTCGTGCTGATAAAGCATTACTAGAGCATAGAGATGCACAACCCGCTACCTCTTCTCCTTTGCTACTCGGTATTACAAAAGCTTCCCTTGGTACGCAAAGCTGGATCTCAGCAGCTTCCTTCCAGGAGACTACAAAAGTACTAAGCTCTGCAGCCATACAAGGTAAAGCAGATCCTATGCTAGGTCTTAAGGAGAACGTTATCACAGGTCACCACATACCTGCTGGTACGGGGCTTAGAGAGTTTGAAAACATGATCGTAGGAAGCAAAGAAGAATACGACTTGTTGATGACTACTCGCGAAGCGATGAGCTTTGATGAAGAAGAATAATTAGATTTTTATCGGTAGCTGTCCCGAAAGCTATCGGGACCTAACGAAATATATAAACCGCATTCCTGGATAAGGGGTGCGGTTTTTTCGTGGGTTTTAAGGATGTGAAGAAAACAAAGGTTTTTTAGTTACCTGACGCACGGATACGCTAGCGCTCAATGGCTGGGCGGCATATCCGCGCTAGATGGTAAGAAATAAATCATCATACCCCCCCCAAAAGTGGAATAGATTGATATAGATCCGCAATATATCTTTATGGGAATACTTATGAAAGTGAACCCATCAAACTTGAGTTGAAGACAAGCTGCCCCGATGCATTTCTAAGGATGGGTTGAAGTAGAAACTATTTTTTTATTTTAAACATTAATCGTATGAAAAAGCTCCTTTTTATTCCACTCCTTTTTGTGTGTCTCCTTACTTTTTCGCAAGCTGTAGGTATAGGTACCACCACGCCACATGCTTCCTCTTCGCTCGATATGGGGCCAAGCGGAAAGCCGGTGATCTTACCTCGATTAAGTTCACAGCAAATGAATTCTGTTACTACCCCTGTAGAGGGTATGATGCTATACAATACCACCGAAAAGCAATTGTATGGGTATATGCGTAGCAGTTCTTTGACCTTTAATGGATTTGAAATACCGCTGTACAGGTGGCAGCCCGTGAGTACCGGTCCCCGTATGCTTTCGTGGGGCGT
>JBBKWE010000052.1:0-2838 GCA_037968795.1 Ferruginibacter sp. | reverse complement strand
AAAGTGAGTGCCAGCCAGTTTATGGAGAAGTTCGGTTTTAATGCCGAGCAGCAATACACCATGCTAAGCAAACTAAGCGGTGGAGAAAAAAGAAGGCTGCACCTGATGAGCGTTCTTTTTATTAACCCAAATTTTCTTGTACTAGATGAGCCTACGAATGACCTGGATCTTCAAACCCTTCGTACACTGGAAGAATTTCTGCTGGACTATCCCGGTTGTATTCTGATAGTGAGTCACGATCGTTATTTTATGGACAGAATGGTAGATCACCTGTTTGCCTTTGAAGGAAATGCGGTTATAAGAGATTTCCCTGGTAATTATAGCCAATATAGGGCTGCGCTGCAGGCTGGCACACTGAGCAATGAAACCCAGCAGATAATGAAGGAAGTAAAGGAAGCGGAGCCGGAGAAACCTGCAGTAAAGCCGGTAACTAAATCTGAGAGCCCAAGAAAACTAAGCTTTAAAGAGAAGTTTGAGATGGATGAACTAGAAAAACTGATGCCTAAGTTGCAGAAAGAGAAAAAAGAATTAGAGAAAAGCATGGGCGAAGAAACAGACTACGAAAAATTACAAATTGCAGCAGATAGAATATCAGAGATTATCATCGAGCTGGACGAGAAGGAAATGAGATGGTTGGAGTTGAGTGAGGTAGGAGCGGCAGGATAACAATGATTTTTCCATAAAAAATCTTATTATTGATTCACACTACACGTATGAGTGGACTTCTTAAACCTGAGGTGAATGAATATTAAATCTAAAAAAGAAACAGTCGCAGAAACACTATGGGGGATCGGGGTAAGCACGGCTTTTTTCCTGGTGGTTATCACATTAGTTTCCCTATGGGATAGTAATTTCTGGTTTATTAGAGCACTTCATTTCCCGCGGATACAAATCTTTTTTGTGCTCGGGGCACTCCTTTTAGTCTTTTCATTTTATAAGTCAGAAAAAAGAAGGAGAAAACTGGTTATTATGGCCAGCATTTTTGTTGCAATATGTATTCAGGCATATTATCTCTTTCCATATCTCACTATTGCCGATAAATCAATTGCAGATGCCGTGGGAAAGAAGACAACCGATGAAAATCAAATAAGCATTTTACTCTCCAATGTTTTAATGAAAAATAAAGGGGAAGAAAAAGTCAAAAGCCTAATTGAAGAAATAAAACCTAATATGGTTTTGCTTATGGAAGTAAACAGGAGATGGATGAGCAATCTATGTTCTTTAAAGGAGAGCTATCCTTACCAGATAAACTTCCCGGCAGAAAATGCCTACGGAATGGCTTTATGGTCTAAATTTCCACTAAGCGAGGCGCAAACCTATTTTTTTAATCATGATAGCATTCCCTCCTTTCTGTTTACGCTAGAAATGCCTACCGGGAAAAAAGTAAAAATGCTCACTTTTCATCCTGTGGCACCCAAGCCTAGCAAGCATGTAGAAGACGTAGACTCTGACACCTTATCGATAGTGAAGGCAGCAAGATTAATAAATGAGATAAAAGGACCTATGATCGTGGCAGGGGATTTTAATGAAGTTGCCTGGTCACAAAGCAGTAAAGTTTTTGAGAACACCACAACACTGCATGACCTTAGAAGAGGTAGAGGTTTTTATAATAGTTTTAATGCTCAATCATTTTTCTGGCGCTGGCCGCTGGATTATGTTTATGTAAGTAAAGAATTCAGCCTCATAGAAATGAGAAGGGAAAGGAAAATAGGTTCCGATCATTATCCATTTTTTGTGCGTCTGCAGGCAGATTTTTGATAAGGTGCACCCCTATTTTCAATATATATACTGTTTACTTCGACTAATTCACATTCCCCTCCACAGGAGCACCAAAACTCTTATTCTCCTTCTTATCTTTCCTTATTCCAAAATTATAACGAAGCTTCACTCCTACCCTGCGACTATCATTTGCCCGGCTGCCAGTAGCAATTACATCTGCCTGGTTAATGGTGAAAAACGTAGGGTTGTTGTAAAAAGCATCTCTTATAGACAGTGACAGCATGAGTTTCTTCTGCATCAGGGTTTTATTTACGGAGAAATAAACCCCACCAAAATTTTCCAATTCGTAGAAATCCTGCAATCCTTTTGTGCGCATAAATGCCTGCACATTTACATTCAGATTGTTATTTATTTTTAATTCCTGGTAGGTAAAAAATACCCAACTGCCTCGCTTGTAATTAAGCGGCTGATTCTGGTAAATGCCTTCGTACACATTGAAATTGTGACGGGCACCGGCATAGAAGAAGAACTTACCCCCGGGAGGAATGCCTCCCACAAGCCTGAGGTAATATTCTTTGTTCTTGCCAAGATTATCATAAGTTCGATATGCGATTTTAGTCGCCTGATCCTGGTAAGTAACATTGCTAAAAATATCTCTCGTATCATTTATCCCCGCAGAAAAAACAGGGAAGCCGCTGAAGGATACATTCACCTCATAGTTTGTGGTAAACTGTGGCTTTAAAGCCGGATTACCTACATCATATAAGAACTGGTCTATGTACCGCGGAAAAGGATTTAGATTTTCGTAGTAAGGTCGGGAAATGCTTTTCCTGTAAATAAGATTTGCAATGAGATCAGTTTTGAATATAGTAAACAGCTTATGACTCAGAAAAACATAAGGAAATAAATCTGCTCTTTTGATGGCGAAAGTAGTATCGCTTGGTATGACCTGCCTTCCCTTTATGTCAGTAGTTTCTAGCCTCAGACCTGGCTTTAAAGTAAAGCCATAAAAGGTCTTTGCCAGTTGCACATAAGTAGCAGAGATGCGCTCACGATATTGAAACGTATTCGTTTGAAAACTATCTACCACTTTTGGATTGTTGCCGGTTTGCTTAAAAT
>JBBKWE010000051.1:0-17257 GCA_037968795.1 Ferruginibacter sp. | reverse complement strand
GTGGTGGTGGAGGCGGTGGAGGAAGTGGTTCTTCCTTCTTTATCTCAGCCATTTGCGTATCCAATACATCTATACTGTCATCGGCGCTTTTGCCCGCAAAATTTGCATACAGAAGACCTCCCAGTATTAGTAAAAGAACGAATCCTGTTCCTATCATAGCTTTTATAAGCCTGCTATTGTAGGATTTACGCAGTTCGTAAGCGCCATACTCCTTGTTCTTGCCCTCAAAGAGGATGTCAAGAAAATCGGCTTTTAAAATTTTATCTGCTTCCATTTTTATATTTAATCTGGTGTGTGTATTAGATAAGATTCCCAAAAAGTATCTTTTCCATAATTATCACTCGTTTTTTTTATTGAATACCATTTGCCTGCTCTGTTTCCAGCATAAGCTTCTTATCTACGGCATCCATGGGTACTTCTGCATAGTGACCCGGAGGTACTGCAGAAATGCTCATTTCATCCAACAGATCTACTGCATTTTTAAAAGTACTTTCATCACCCGATTTTATTACATACATAAGGTCATCTATAGGAGTTGCCTTCTTTTTCTCTGTAATCAAACCTCTGATCTCTTTGAAATTAGTACTTTTAAATTGCTCACTTATGGTTTCTGGCAGAAGCTGACCGTAATAATAATATATCTGATCATTTTTTCCCAGGAGAATCGTCATAGCTCCGGAATTTTTTACTTCCGTCTGCTTAGAGGGATCTTTATCATTGGGCTCATTCATATTCATGGCAGTACTTTGCGCCATTGTAGTTGTAAATACAAAGAAGGTTACCAACATAAATCCCAGATCCACCATTGGTGTAAGATCTACTCGTGTAGATAATTTCTTGGCTTTCTTTACGCCCGGCCCTTTTTTCTTATGACCGCCGCCTGAGGTATCTAATTCTGCCATTGGTGTTTAATTTTTTATGTTATGTATAAATCAATTTAATTAATCTTCCCGTTAGCTTTGGCTTCCAGGTAAGCCTCTGATCCTACCGGAACAGATTCTCCATTGGTCACAATTCGATATTTATATATCTCATTAGCTTTAAAGGCTTCTTTAATGGCTTTAAAACTTGGATAGAGCGCATTATTATCTCCTTTTACCAGCAATCGTTCCTGTAGTTCTTTCTGATCACCGCCGGCATAAGCATTCGTAATACTTCGTACCCAGTCCTTCATTTCATTTTTAGCACTGTCTGTAGGAATTCCGGGGAATTTATCGGCATCAGGAAACTTACCCATGGCCAGCAATCCTTTGGTTTGAGCCAGAGGCATACCAATGAATTTTTGACTATTCCATTTGTTTATTTCTGCAGGAGAAAGTCCAAGACCTTGCGTTGTATTAATGTCTTCCAGTATTTCCTTCTTCTTCGTTTCGTCTCCCAGCGTAAGAAAAGTTTTACCATCCTTTGTAAGGGTGATCAAAATCGCATCATCTGGTGCCACTTTAGAAGAGATAGAATTTGGCGGCGTTACAGCCAACACATCGTCCGGCTTCTGCTTGGTAGCAAGGATAAAGAAGGTAAGTAATAGAAAGGCCACATCACACATCGCCGTCATATCTACGATCGTACTCTTCCGTGGTATTTTTACTTTAGGCATTTCTTTGTTATTTTTTTATAAATGAATCATTACTTTACAGAGATGCATTTCTGCATCAATTCCATAAAGCTTACTTATAAAGAGATGCAAAAGATTGCGTAAGTGTAAATCCACTCTCATCTATACCGTAAGTGATACCATCTATCTTAGTAGTAAACATATTGTAGAATATGATCGCTAGAGCAGATGTACCGATACCCAGGGCTGTATTATATAGAGCCTCTGATATACCACGAGATAACTGACTAGCTGCTGCACCACCACCGTCACCGGTACCTAGCGCCGCAAATGCTGTAATCATACCTACCACCGTACCTAGTAGACCCACAAGCGTAGCAACCGAAGCCATAGTAGAAAGGAATACAAGATTTTTCTCCAGCATAGGAAGTTCTAGTGCTGTAGCTTCTTCTACTTCTTTTTGTATAGCTACTACTTTTTGTTCTGTACTTAATTCATTATTGTTGATCATGTCGCGATAGCGATGAAGACCCGCTTTCATTACATTACCTACACTTCCTTTTTGCTTGTCACACTCAGTAAGTGCTGCATCTACATTTTTGTTTGCAAGATGATATTGCACTTTACGTACAAACTCCGCATTGTTTCCTTTTCCTGTTGCTTTACTGATCGTAAGAAATCTTTCTATTACGAAAGTAAGTACGATAAGAAGACAGCCTATAAGAACAGGTACAATGATACCACCCTCATACATACTGCTGAATGCTGTTTTAGGTCCTTCATGCTTTGGCCAGAAGCCTCCGCCTGCAGGCACTTCAAAATTAGCAGGATTACCCATACCAAAACGCCAGATGCAGTACCCTGCAATAATGCATAGTAGTGGAGCTAACCAGGAGATGGAGTTACCAGATTTCTTAGCCTGAACTGAAGTTACTGGTTTAACTGTTGCAGTTGATTTTGTTTCTGCCATAAGATCGTTTTTTTTAGAAAGTGAAGTTTTTGTTAGTGTTTTTATAATTGATGTACAATGCTAACGAAAATATAAACGAGAAAAAAATTTTCTTGCTTATAATTCTTTAACAGCCGTAAGTTAATAAAAAAATAAATTAAGAAACAAGAATAATTTATTTAGCAAGCAAATACTAAATAAAAACGCTTGTGTAAGGGAATGTAGCTGAAAAATTACTCGTACCGCAGTGCTACAATAGGATCGAGATTACTGGCTTTATATGCAGGATACAAACCTGCAAAAAGTCCCACAGCAGAACATACTATTATGGCGGCAATAACCCATAGCCAAGGCACCACAAAACCAGTTCCCAGAAGCAAGGCTACAATATTACCAATGGCTACGCCAGATACTATACCAGCAAATGCTCCAAGTAAACTTATAATAACGCTTTCAAATAAAAATTGAGAACGAATATCCTTCTTTGTACCACCCAGCGCTTTTGTAAGCCCTATTTCTTTTGTCCGTTCATTTACAGCTACCAGCATAATATTCATAAGCCCGATGGCCGCTCCCAGCAAAGTGATAAAGGCAATTCCTATTGTCCCTTTTTCGAGGAACCCAAGGTTAGTTAATAAACTTTGAGCTATGCTATCACTCTTATCTATTTCAAAATTATCTGCCTCCCGCACATCTAATTTTCGCACCGGCCTGAAGGTTCCTATAGCTTCCCCGATGGCCGCTTCCATTACCTGCAGCTTATCTACCATTACTGCAATATTGTAATTTGCATTATTTGTGGTAGAAAGTCTTCTTATATTATTATAGGGAACAATCACCACTTTACTAGTATTAAAAAAAGCACTGGAGCCTTTATCTTCTAACACCGCTATAACTCTATACGGCAAGTGATCTACTTTTATAACCTGATCTATAGCCTTTGCTTTATTGGTTGGAAATAACCTTTCTGCAACTGCATTTCCTATCACACAAACATTGCGACCAGCATTTACTTCTTGCGGCGTAAAGTTTCGGCCGTAGCTTACATTATATCCATTGATGCTCAGATAATTTTCATCGCCGCCGTACATGGTTATCTCCGGATTGGTTTTTTTATTCTCATTATTTACCACTACACCACCAGATCCTCTTATTGCAATGCCCACTTTTGCCCCGGGAAAGCTGTATCTCTTTTTAAACAATCTTGCATCATCGTACGAGATGGGAATTCCCATTTTTGATTCTTTCTTTTTTGCGCCCTTCTTTTGCTTATTGTTTTCTTTTTTACCACCGCCAAAGCGTACACCCCTTTGAGAATATCTTATGCTAAAGGCATTGGCTCCCATTGTAGAAAAACTAGAGGTTAGGCTATTGCTGGCTGCCTGTATGGAAGTGATGATAAGTATCAAGGCAAAAATTCCTAAAGCCATAATAACCACGGTGATAGCTGTACGAAGCTTATTAGCTTTTACATTTTTCCAGGAAAGTGAAAATGAATCTCTGTAAGTCATCTAATCTATATAGGCTGTTGAAGTAGGAAGGAAGTAAAGATAAGGAGAGTTTTGTGGCGAATAAAGTAAACCACAGCAAGGAAATGCCAAGTGGTAAAATAGGAAGATGAAAGGCGGGAAATAGTATTAAGTATATAGTATTTAGACAGAGCAGGCGTATTGGGAAAAATGAAGAGTCTCCAGTTCAAGATAGTAAAAATTTAGAGACGGGATACGAAAGGCTGAACAACGAATAAAAGACTTTACAATAAATGGAATTTCTATCTACAACAGCAGATATCAATCTTTAGCAAAAAAATTAAATTTATGTGGAGATAAATTCTTCCAGCTTCTCTTTATAAACATGCGCTCTTTTTTCTGCAACCGTATCAAAACTAAAGGAGATAAATGCTTGCAAGAGCAACCCAAATCCAATACCAGAATATAAAACAAGGTGCGGCTTGTCTTTTAAAAATATGATGAGCAGAATTCCTATTAATGCCATCGTTATTTCAAAGTATTTTATCCACTTAAAAGTTTTCATTACTTCTTGCATTCGCGGATATTCCTGGGTTTTTATTTTCCCCGGATTCATATCATACGCATATACTAGTTGCAAACGATCTTTGTCTGATTTGCTGTGAACATTATACCCTACACCCATCTGCAGTAGCGCAATGATGGCAAGTGGTATAGCAAAACCTTTGTACCAGGGATGCTTGAGTATAAAAAAGAAAACGATTGCCGTTATGAGACATATTGCGCCTATGATAAGGAGCAGTATCGTAGCATTTTTTTCTGCCAGAAAATATTTTTCTATATCAGCTTTTGTGAGCATTTTCCTTTTGTAGATTATCAATTTTATTGTGCATTATTTTAAACCAAAGAGGAGGCAACAGAGACAATAGCATACTACCCGGATAACCAGTAGGCAACTGTGGCGCTTCCTCATGGTGACGCAGTATTTGATATTTTCTACTTGCCATGTAGTGATGATCGCTATGCCGGCTTAGTTCAAAAAGCATGATACGCCCCAGCGGATGGCTACTATTCCAGCTATGAATGGCCAGTGCTCTTTCATATTTTCCATCGCCGGTTTCTTTTCTCTGAAGTCCGTAATGCTCTATATAATTAACGGTTTCCAGCAGTAAGGCACCCAGGAATGCAGCAGCAAAAAATAATAAAGTAGCCGCAATTCCCCATATGAAAAAAATAGATGCTACCAGCAGCAGTTGCCACAACTGTGCTCGTAGCATATCATTGTATAAGCTGTAAATTTTACGCCCTGCCTTTCTTGTTTCATCATTAGCTATCCGCCATGCAGAAATATAAGAATAGATTATAGTGCGAAAATAAAACAGGTATACTGGCTCTGCTCGTCTTGCACTGCTCGGATCTTGCGGTGTGGCTACATGCTTGTGATGCCCCTTGTTGTGTTCTATAAAAAAGTGCATGTACAGTGAGGTAGCCAGCAGCATTTTTGCCATGGCTTGTTCTGCTTTATTTTTTCTATGCCCTAGTTCGTGTGCCGTATTTATACCAAAGGTGCCACAGAGCAAACCCATAGTAAGCGTACGGCCCAGCATATCTACAATGGAAATACCTACTTGTGTAATGCTAAAAAGAAAAAAAACTAATGCTGCATATTGTAGCGGCACCATAAGGTAAAGCATGTAATCATACCAGCGGTTATGCTTTGCAATTTCCTCCTCCGCTGCGCTCATATTTACAGGATCTGATTGTAGAAAAAGTTCTATGAGTGGTATAATAGCAAAGGCATAAATAATAGGGAAATAAGTAAATACTCCTGTGCGGGTAAATGAAAAATAAGCACCGACATAAATCAAAACAGGAGAAAGATATTTGAAAACTTTAATGGTCATTTGAAGGCAATAAAACTTTTTAGTAAATGTAAGCTAATAAATAGTGAGAATAATTTTTCTAAGAGTTCGATAACTGCCACATTGAAGGGCGAACAGAAGCGAATTTAAACTACTAATCCAGTAAACCTTGGTTGCTTTTTATTTACTGTTCACAAAAGTTACTACAACCCAAACTTAATCGGAAATGAGCAATATGACTTCTACCAAAATCATTTAGAGAACCCTTTAATATTGGGAATTGTTTCCACAATTGTACAGTGACTACTTCATTTTCGCTGCCATTTACCTGAATCAGCAATACTGTATTAGTGAAACGCAGAACAAAAAAGCATGGTATCTGTTTTGCTATACAACACTTATCTTAAACTAAAAACATAAACGATGAATAGCATCAATGCAAATCAGCAAGAAAATAACAGAGAAAACTTAAGTAGCGATGACGCAGTAAAAAAAATAAAAGAACTTGTAGAATCTGCGAAGACATGTTTTTTCTGCACTCAATTACAAACAAATGCCGCCTTCAATACAAGGCCTATGAGCGTGCAGAAAGTAGACGATAACGGATGCCTCTGGTTTTTAAGTGCTGTAGACAGTCATAAGAATGAAGAGCTTAAAGATAATGACGCCGTACAACTATTATTTCAGGGCGATCCGCATACAGACTTTCTCAGCATCTTTGGACACGCTACTGTAAGCAAAGACAAGGATAAAATAGAAGAACTGTGGGAGCCGCTGGTAAAAACCTGGTTTACAGAAGGAAAAGATGACCCGCGAATAACTGTGATAAAAGTAACACCACAAGACGGTTATTACTGGGATACAAAGCATGGTAAATTTATAGCCTTTGCTAAATTGGCTATTGGAGCGGCAATTGGTAAGACGATGGATGATAGTATAGAAGGAACTTTAAATCCCTAAAATAAACATTAGCGTAAATCCCTCTATAAGTATCTACAGAGGGATTTTTATATTTCCATTCCTTCAATTTGTGTGGCTTAGGGTTAATTACAGAGATTAATGGGAAGACAGCTTACGGGGCAATTATTGTTTGGTGATGACAGATAAGGCTAAGGAGATCTCACCTATACCAGCACTTCTAATTCATCTTAAAAATGTGGCTAAAGCTAAAATAAAATAATACTTATTCCGTCGCTTAAAAGCGACGGCAATGGATGGTAATTATCAGAAAAATTCTGCGCTTGTCGCTTAGATGTCCAGTTGAAAAATGTGCGATTATGTCCCGTATAAAAATCGGAAGCCATCGGGACCGCGCTAAAAAAAATCAAATTCTAGAAAAAACTTACACCAATAAAAAACCTGCAAGCTCCCACCCTAAAAAAATTTGGTGAAAGCCTGCAGGCCGAAATTAAAAACTATAAAACCTTACACATCTATATTAGCATACTTAGCGTGGGTTTCAATAAATTCTCTACGAGGAGGAACTTCATCGCCCATAAGCATAGAGAAAACACTGTCTGCGGTACTCATGCTTTCCAGCGTAATCTGCTTTAGTAATCTCGTTTTAGGATTCATAGTAGTTTCCCACAGTTGCTCTGCGTTCATCTCTCCCAAACCCTTGTAACGCTGTATTCCTACGGCGTCTTCCTTACCCCCACCTATGCGTAATGCTATTTCCTTGCGTTGCTTATCGTCCCAGGCATATTCCTGTTCCTTGCCTTTCTTTACGAGGTACAATGGCGGTTGTGCTATATATACATAGCCTTGCTCTACCAGTTCCTTCATATAGCGGAAAATGAAAGTCAAGATCAAAGTGGCAATATGGCTTCCATCCACATCCGCATCCGTCATAATGATGAGCTTGTGGTAGCGAAGTTTGCTGGTGTCCAGTGCTTTGGCATCTTCTTCCGTTCCTATTTTTACACCGAGCGCGGTAAACATATTGCGGATCTCCTCATTGTCGTAGATCTTATGCTCCATTGCTTTCTCTACGTTTAAAATCTTACCTCTCAGCGGAAGTATGGCCTGAAAGCTTCTGTCTCGGCCCTGCTTTGCCGTTCCACCTGCCGAGTCACCCTCTACCAGGAAGAGCTCACAACGGTGCGGATCTTTATCGCTACAATCTGCTAGTTTCCCTGGCAATCCTCCACCGGTAAGTACACTCTTGCGCTGCACCATATCACGGGCACGCTTAGCGGCTGCCCGGGCTTGTGCGGCAAGTATAACTTTCTGTATTATTGTCTTTGCGTCTTTTGGGTTTTCCTCCAGGTAGGCTTCTAGTACACGACTAAGGGTTGTATCTACGATACCCATTACTTCGCTATTTCCCAGCTTGGTTTTGGTCTGTCCTTCAAACTGTGGCTCAGGTACTTTTACAGAAATAATGGCACTTATTCCTTCGCGGAAATCGTCGCCTTCTATATTTACTTTGGCCTTATCAAACATTCCCTGCTTGTCGCCATAGCTTTTAAATACACGAGTGATGCTTCTGCGGAAACCTGCAACGTGCGTACCGCCTTCTATGGTATTAATATTATTTACATAACTAAAAAGGTGCTCCTGGTATCCTGCGTTGTAGGTCATAGCTACTTCTACCGTTACATTGCTTTTCTCATCATAACCATCGCAGTAAATCACTGTAGGGATAAGGGGCGCACGACCGGCATTCTTATCTATTAGCGCTACAAATTCTTCTATACCGCCTTCGCTATAAAAAGTCTTTTTGTAATGCTGTCCATCCTCCTCCACTTCCCGCAGGTCTGTAAGCGTAATGGTAAGTTTTCTGTTAAGAAAACTCAGTTCTTTCAGCCTTGCTTCAAGAATTTCATTATTGTAGGTCGTCGTCGTAAATATTGTATCATCTGGCCAAAATTGCACAACTGTACCTGTCTGCTCACTTGTACCTATTTCTCTCACAGGATACTTTGGAATACCAATACCGTATTCCTGCTCAAATTTCTTGCCTTCGCGGTTTACAGTTACATGCAGCTTAGTACTAAGTGCATTTACACAACTCACACCCACACCATGCAAACCACCACTCACTTTATAGGAACCTTTGTCAAACTTACCACCTGCGTGCAATACAGTCATAACTACTTCCAGCGCACTGCGCTTTTCTTTGGTATGAATAGCTGTAGGAATACCCCTGCCATCATCCTGCACAGTTATGCTGTTATCCTCATTTATAGTTACATCTATTCTGCTACAATAACCGGCGAGCGCCTCATCTATACTATTGTCTACCACTTCATATACGAGGTGGTGTAGTCCCTTGGTACTTATATCGCCTATATACATCGCAGGCCTCTTACGCACTGCCTCTAGCCCCTCGAGAACCTGTATGCTGTCTGCACCATAGTTCCCCTTGTTCAGAGCTAAACTCTCTATCGTTTCTTCACTCATATTTTATTAAAAATTTCGGTATTGATTTGTGAAAACCACATTCTTGCAAATGTAACCAAATAAAGAGGCTTTTTAGTATTATTTACTCCCAAAGTTTACCCACTTTTTTTGGCTTAAAATCAGCTTGTAGAAATAATTAAATAGTTTCTTAATTGTGCATTTTATAAATCGCAATCTCTACTGCAGGATTAGTGAAATCACTGACAAAATGAACATGCTAAGAATAGTTGGTTCCACTTGCTATGAAATAACCGGTTCGTCATTCAATAGTCATAATGCCTTTCACTGTTTAAACATTAACATTAACCTTCCCCGTATTTTCTTACCTTCGCACGACTAAAAATGAGATACGACCCCATTTCCATATTATCGCTCGCTCACAACACCCCGCTCATGCAGGAAGAGGTAGAAACCCTTATGCACGAAGAAAGGTTGGTTCCCGGCTCTGTGCAGTACGGAATTACCCGCTATAAGAGGCAGCCACAGTGGAATATAGATGACGTGGGAGCACTTGTATATCATTATAGCAAAACTAATCCTGACGAGAATTATCTGGAGCTACGATTTTGTGTAAGTGGCAATGTATATTGCCGAGAGAAACAAACGGAGTGTAATTACTGCCAGTTGCATAATAGTAGCACTTGTATAGAGAAAATAGATAGTGTAGATGTATTGAGCTTTCGATTTACGCCTAACTATCTTACGCAATTTAATAAAGTAAACCACAATCCTGTAAATCTTACAGATAATGTGCTGGCCTTTAATCACACAAGTTCCTTTAGCAAAACCCTACCACTTTGCGGAAAGCCAAGAGTGGCTATAGAAGCTTTGCTCAATCATAATTACAAAGACACGCTAGAGAACATTTTTATAAATGCTCAGACGCAGATCTTGTTGTTATACAGCATGGATTGTATGCTCGGTGAAAAAGTAGAGCAAACATTTACCTGCAAGTTCTTGCAAAATGAAGAAGACCGTGAGAAGATCATAAAAGCCCGCGAAGTTCTATTACAACATATAGGCGAACCGATTACCATTAAAGCGTTGAGCCGCAAGGTTGCTATAAACGAATGTTATCTTAAGAAAGGATTTAAAGAGATATTTGGTACTACTATTTTTGATTTTTATCAGAGCCAGCGTATGGAGCATGCAAAATATCTATTGTATGATAAAGGTCTGAGTGTAACCGAAGTTTCTATGCTTTTGGGTTACTCTTCTATTTCGCATTTCAGCACTGCTTTTAAAAAGCATACCGGGCTGAAGCCTTGTGAATTGTTGGTGCGATAGGTTTATTTTTCTCATTTCATAAGTTATTGGCATAATTGCTTTCCTAATTAAATCAACGAGACTTCATCGGGTCTTGGTCGTTTGCGTGGCGACCAGGTGACCTCAGGCTGAGCCTGTAGAAACCGGTCTTGTGTAGCATGCCTCCGTGAAACCGCCTTCTACAAGCTCAGGCTGACGAACAGATAATCCGAAAATCTGATAAATCCAAAAGAGTAAAGCAGTCGTCTTCTCTATTCTAAGCGTAATCTATTTCCAACTTATTTCCGGCAGCGGCATATTTCCAAATGAACGTATCCCCTCCTGCACAATTATCTCTCTTCCTAAAACTATCTCCCGGCTATACTGTTTTCTTTTACTAAGGAATAAAAACTCCGACTACTTATTTTATTTAAAAACGGCGATTACTGTACTCCATTTTTATTACGTAATTTTCTAACTCTAAAAAATACTTCATCCATGCAAAAAGTACTTCCTTTTCTTAAAAAACTAGCTGCAAACAATAACAAACCCTGGTTTGATGAGAATAGAAAATTATATGACGCTGCTAAGGAAGAAGTACTTGCATTTGCAGAGACCATGATAAGTAAACTCTCTGCAATAGAGCCGGGAATGGAACTTATTCCGCCTAAACAATGCATCTTTCGCATAAACAGGGACGTTCGTTTTAGTAAAAACAAAGACCCTTATAAGAATAATATGGGTGTATACTTTAATGCCGGCGGCAAGAAAGACGTAGGTGCGGGATATTACATTCACATACAGCCCGGCAATTGCTTCATGGGAGCCGGGGTGTGGCATCCGGAAAAAGATGTGCTCGGTAAAATACGCCAGGAGATAGATTACAACTTACCAGAATGGAAGAAAATTTTAAATGCAAAATCTCTGCAAACCCATTTCCCTGCTGGCTTGTCTGAAGAGGATAAGCTTGTTCGTGCCCCTAAGGGCTATGATGAAGAAAACCCTGCGATAGATTATATAAAGTTGAAAAGTTTTATTGTGCATAAAACGCTTACAGATAAAGAAGTGCTTGCGCCAGATTTCGCAAAAAATATGTTTACAAACTGCAAGGCAGTGAAGCCTTATATAGATTCTATAAATAGAGCTGTAAGGTCATAGGTTAATCGCAGGGTGCGAACCAGAGGAGCGGCGGCAGGTCGGAGACCATGCCTTGGCTTATAAAGTAACGCAAGAACCAGAAGACTAAAACGAGGCACCGCAGATGGTAATGCTGTGTCAGAAACAGAACAAGACTTGGCATCAGCGCATCAATTATCCAGCTCATATGCAGCCCCTCTCACCAGCATATTAAAACCCGCATACAAAACCATTTTTTCAAATTATCCCCTTAGGTTTGCAGCATGACTTTTCAGAGAAAGGAATATAACGACGATACACTCATCGGACTCTACAAAAAGCTTATCCTTCCTCGTATGATAGAGGAGAAAATGCTCTTGCTTCTCAGGCAGGGAAAAATAAGCAAATGGTTTAGCGGCATAGGACAGGAAGCTATCGCCGTGGGCGTGACTGCTGCATTACAGCAAGATGAATGGATAATGCCTTTGCACAGAAACCTCGGTGTTTTTACCGGCAGGGGAATGCCACTCAGTAAATTATTTATGCAATGGCAAGGCAATAAAACCGGATACAGTAAAGGGCGGGAGCGCAGCTTCCATTTTGGTAGTAAAGAAGATTACATCTGCGGAATGATCTCTCACTTAGGTCCGCAACTGGCATTGGCAGCCGGGTCAGCATTAGCCTACAAACTATCCGGAGCGCAAAAAGTGGCTCTTGCCTTTAGTGGCGAGGGAGGTACAAGCGAAGGCGATTTTCATGAGGCGCTCAATGTAGCTGCTGTGTGGAACCTGCCCGTAATTTTTGTAGTGGAGAATAATGGCTATGGTCTGAGCACGCCTACAATAGAACAATTTCGCTGCCGGCAAATTATAGATAAAGCTATAGGCTACGGAATAGAATCCGTAAAAATAGACGGCAATAATATTCTGGAAGTGTATGATACCATAAAAGGTGTGCGGGATTTTTGCATAAATGAGCAGCGCCCCTACCTTATAGAATGCAGTACTTTTAGAATGAGAGGGCACGAAGAAGCAAGTGGTGTAAAGTATGTACCACCTCATTTATTTACTGCATGGCAAAAAAGAGACCCGGTAGAGAATTACGAAAAGTGGCTTATAGAAGAAAAAATACTCTCCCAAGAGGATATAGAAAAAATAAGAGCGGAAAATAAAAAATATATTGATGAAGAACTGGCAGTAGCTTATACCGCAGTGCCAATAGTTGCAAATACAAGCGAAGAAATTACAGATGTTTTTAAACCTTACGCTGCATTGGACATACCTGTTTCCGCCGGGCAGCGAACAGAAAAAAAATACATTCAGGCCATTACAGATGCATTACGCCTGAGCATGCAGGCAGATCCCAAACTTGTAATAATGGGACAAGACATAGCCGAATATGGTGGCGCCTTTAAAGTAACAGAAGGTTTTGTGGCAGAGTTTGGCAAAGAAAGAATCAGGAATACTCCCATATGCGAGAGCGCCATTGTGGGTATCACCCTTGGGCTTGCGCTGCAGGGATATCCTTCTGTAATGGAAATGCAGTTTGCAGATTTTGCATCTGTAGGTTTTAATCAGATTGTAAATAATCTTGCAAAAATTCATTACCGCTGGGGACAAAATGTACCCACTGTTATTCGTATGCCTACGGGCGGCGGTGTGGGTGCCGGGCCTTTTCATAGTCAGAGTAATGAAGCCTGGTTTGTAAAAACACCCGGATTAAAAGTGCTGTACCCTAGTACAGCTTTTGATGCCAAAGGATTATTACTTGCTGCTATTGCAGACCCTAATCCTGTGCTGTTTTTTGAACATAAAGCACTGTACAGAAGTGTGAGCGACCTCGTGCCAGAAGGTCATTATACTATACCGATAGGCAAAGCAAAAGTAGTGAGCGAAGGAGAAGACCTTACTATCATCACTTATGGTGCGGCGGTACACTGGGCATTGGATTTTGCAAAAAATAATAAAAACATTTCCCTGCATATACTAGATCTGCGCTCTCTTGCACCACTCGATTATGAAGGCATAAAAGAAGCTGCAGCGGCTACAGGGAAAGTTATCATCCTACACGAAGACACGCTTACAGGAGGCATAGGAGGAGAGATAGCCGCATGGTTGGCAGAGAATTGTTTTCACCTCTTAGATGCTCCTGTGATGCGCTGCGCAAGCCTGGATACTCCTGTACCTTTCAACCTGGATCTGGAAAAGAATTTTATGGCATACAGCAGACTAGGAGAAGTGGTGAAAAAAATCATGGATTACTAGCAAGTAAAAAGTTAGAAGACAGAAGTAGGAAAGTAAAAAATTAAAATTTAAAAATAAGATGCAAAAAGTTTTCATTTTTCTAACTGGTATAATAAGCCTTTTATTAGTTTCTTGTAATAATGATACTAGCGTAGACTTGCTCGTCCACAATGCAAAGATCTATACAGTGGATAGCAGTTTTTCTACAGCGGAGGCGATGGCAATTATGGATGGCAAAATCATCGCAACAGGCAGCAGTAAAGATTTACTAGAAAAGTATAAAGGAAAAGAAGTGATTGATGCCGGCGGCAAGGCCATCGTGCCGGGACTAATAGATGCCCACTGCCACTTTACCGGCTATGCTACAGATATGTGGAAGTGTCATCTTACGGGCACCAACTCCTGGGAAGAAATCTTGCAGAAGCTACAAGAGTATGCCTCTACAACTCCTACGGAATGGATATATGGCAGAGGCTGGGATCAAAATGACTGGGCTGTAAAATCCTATCCGGATAAAAGTATGCTGGACAGTCTATTCCCTGACCGCCCGGTGTTCCTGAAAAGAGTGGACGGTCATGCAGCCATCGTAAATCAAAAAGCGATAGACCTTGCAGGACTTAAAGCAGACATGAAATTTGAAGGCGGTAGCGTAGATTTAAAAGATGGAAAAATTACAGGCTTGCTTATAGATAATGCCATGCATTTCGTAGACGCCAAAATTCCATTATTGAGCGATAGTCTCGCCTTGCAATATTATAAGGAAGCGCAAAAAGATTGTTTTGAACTGGGGCTCACAGGCGTACACGACTGCGGCATAAGCGAGCACACTTTGTCTCTGCTGGAGCAATCACAGAAGAGCGGTGATCTGAAGATGAAAATTTATGCTTTACTAAGTGACAAACCTGAGTACTATGACAACTGGATTAAAAAAGGCCCATTCACCCATGACAGAATACACATGGGCGGATTTAAAGTATATGCAGACGGAGCACTTGGAAGTCGTGGTGCCAGTCTATTAGAAGATTACAGCGATAAACCTGGCTTTAAAGGCTTTCTGGTTCGTAAGCCAGAACACTTTTCTTCCCTGGCAAAAAAACTAGCTGATAGTAAACTGCAAATGTGTACTCACGCCATAGGCGATAGCGGCAACAGAACCATCTTAAAAATATATGCTGATGTACTTGCTCCCGGTAATGATCGTCGGTGGAGAATAGAACATGCACAAGTAGTGAATGAGAATGACTTTCATTTCTTCAAAGATTTTAATATCATTCCATCTATACAGCCTACGCACGCTACAAGTGATATGTACTGGGCAGAAGAGCGGGTGGGTAAGGAAAGAATGCAAGGTGCTTATGCCTACAACAGACTATTGCAGACCAATGGATGGCTTCCCCTCGGCACCGACTTTCCGGTAGAGTATCTGAGTCCTTTTAAAACTTTCTACGCTGCGGTAGCGAGAATGGACGGAAAGGGTTACCCTACCGGTGGCTTTATGCCAGAGAATGCGCTAAGCCGGGAGGCCGCACTCCGAGGTATGACCATATGGGCGGCAAAAGCTGCATTTGAAGAAAATGAAAAAGGAAGCTTAGAGGCAGGAAAAGCAGCAGACTTCATAATTCTGAACCAGGATATGATGCAGGTGCCTTTTGAAAAATTGCTTGATACAAAAGTGATGAGCACTTACAGTGATGGAGTAAAAGTGTATGGTAATTAATTGCCTACAGGTCTTTTAGAATTTAAAGAAATGTAGTACTGGCATTTGTTTTTATATTCTAAGCAAAGAATTGTTATGCAGGAGAATAAATTTCAACAATATGTAAAGCCATTTGTGGAGCTTCTTTCTACCGTAGAATCCGGAAAGATATCCTCTGATGTGCAGTACGTACAATACCTGCAGCACCTACTTACCCATAAGGAATATTATTTGCAGATCTATGCAGACATGTTGGAAAAAGTCTGCGAATTTCTTCCAAAAGAAAAACAGCAAGCGGTGCTTATAGATGTAGGCGCGGGAAATGGGATCCTGGGAATATTTGCAAAATATTGCGGCTTCAAAGAAGTTTACGCTAACGATACGGAAACGTTTTTCCTAGAAGGAATAGAAAAGCTCTCTGCTTTTCTTCAAATAAAAATAGATGGTTACCTCCATGGTTCATTAGAAGACTCAGACATTAAATCCTTTACATCGCAACCAGATGCCTTTGTGGGATCAGATGTAATAGAGCACATTTACGATCTAAAGCAATTTGTAAAAACAATCAGTAGTCTTAATCCCCACAGTGTGTGTGCTTTCACCACTGGTTCTAATCCAGAAAATTATCTGAAGGTAAAAGCCTTACAAAAATTGCAGCGCAGAGATGAGCTGCAGGGCTACACGGGCGAAGAAGTAGATAGCAGCAAGCACGAGGCTTTTCTAAAAATGAGGGAAGAAATAATTACTGAAGAGCATAAAGATTTAATCAATATAGACCTTCACTTACTAGCACACGCAACAAGGGGTTTAAATAAGAAAGATATTATATCAGCCGTTAAGGCATTTGACAATACTGGTGAGTTGCCCACACCTGCCGCAGGATATAATACCTGTAATCCCCTCACCGGCAGCTGGTCAGAGAAAATTATATCCATAGAAGACTACAAGAGTATTTTTAGGCGGGAAGGTTTTGCGCTCAAAGTGTATGAAGGATTTTATGATAGTAAAAAAACAGGGTTTATGAAATATATAAACCGTGGGAGAAATCTTTTAGTAAAACTACTTGGAATGAGAGTTGCTCCTTTTATAACAATAATTAGTTATAAAAATAAGTAGCGATAATAATAACGAAAAATCCTGCAGCACATCAGGAATGTAAAAAGCCGCCTCATTTTCATGAGGCGGCTTAGCAATTAGCTATCAAATATTATTATTGTATAACCAGTCGCTCTGTTTTTATCTCTCCATTTGTTTCTAGCTTAAGTATATAAATACCAGCAGATTTTCCAAGTAGATTTATAGTAAGTTGAGTTCCTACATTCATTTGCTGTCTACCTTGTGTTACAAGAACACCCTTAGCATTATATACTTTATAGGTAGTCATGCCGGTTGCAGATGCATCAGATATCTTAAATATTCCTTTAGAAGGATTTGGCGAAACAGTGATCGATGTATTGCTGCCTACTGATGTAAACTTAACTTCTCTTACATCTGAATAAGTGAAGGTATTTCCTTCTGCAATTTTCAACCGGTAGAAGTAGTTTTTACCACTCTCTACGTTTCTGTCATCATACATATACTCTCTTGCAGAAGCGCTTCCAATAGCTTGATTGTTTACTTCTACAAAATTGCTTGTATTCCCTACACTTCTCTCCAATATGTAAGAACCGGAGGTTTCATTAGTAGTCTTCCAGTAAATACTCGCGTAAGAATTGTT
>JBBKWE010000050.1:0-13733 GCA_037968795.1 Ferruginibacter sp. | reverse complement strand
TGTTTTTCATCCGGCGACAAGGTCACTTTATGCGCTCCTGTAGCAGAGGTAAGCTGTGTTTTCTTACCACTGGCTATATCCAATTTGTATAAATGCTGCTCGCCGGGATGCACCTCATTAGTAACGAGGTAAAAACTTTTTTTATCTGTACTTAATTCCGTTTCCTGCACTTCATAGTTTCCGCTGGTTAGTGCTTTCTTTGCAGCAGTAAATACGTTCTGCGTGTATAGATGAGAGTATCCTGTTGCTTCGCTTTCATACCAAATCTCCTTATCAGATAACCAGCCTATATTATTACTGCTAATTCCCGGGCCAGCTATCCAGGCGTCATCGTGCTGGCGATCCAGCAAAGTTAATTTACCGGTAGCGGCGCTAAGAAGGCATAGCCAGCGGTCTTTATTATCTTCGCTACTTGCCTGCACTATCGCATAAGATTGTGATGGTGCCCAAACGATATTGTCAAAATTTATGGCTCGATTTGCAGAATCCTTTTTTGCCTTCTCACTCAGTTTTACATAATCATTAAAATAGGTAGGTATGTCTTTCAATCCGGGAAGATCATCTGCCGTAATAGTGTACAAAGTATCTTTTTTTCTATCAATAAGGTATAGAGAACTGCTACCGTTGTTTGAACCCACTTTTTTTCTGCCTTGTATATCTTCTGTAAATCCACTTTCTGTAACGTAGTTTGGAATAATAGTTCCCTTTCCTGAAGCTGTGGTAAAAGTTTTATAGCTCACATAATTTCCATCATCAGACACACTAAAACCGTAGGGTGCCTTTCCTTTCGTATACACAGTGAATGCTGTCTTCTCCTTCTCTCTTTCTCTGTAGGCAGTAGCACTGTCCTTTTTATTTTTTCGCTCTCTGAGTACCTGCATATATCGCAACTGCTCCGCCGCCAGCCAGCCTTCCTGTCCTTTCTGGCTCACTTCCTTATTGGTCACAGGTGGGGCATCTCTGCTTATGTTTGTAAGCTGCAAGAGCATACCGCTGGCTATGTCCCAGGCAAAAATGTTATTATCTTTTTCGTAAATGATCTTTGTATCAGCAAATCCAAATGAAGGATTTCTGATATCCTCAAAACCGGAAATAATCGTTCTACTATTTCCTTTTTCTACATCAACCAATACTACGTTTCCTCTCTGTGCTACCACATATTTGCTACGGTCTGCATTGTAGCTTAAACGAGCAACAGAACTTATTTTTCTGTAATTCTGCTCCTTGTTTTTTTGGGGTTGATGATCTTTTACCGTGATAAAATACACGGAATCACCTTCTGCTTTATCAGGATTCCACATAAAGAAAAGGGTGTCGCTACCTATACTCCATTGCGGAGAAGAAGGAGAGCTGCCAATCCACTTGGGGTCTTTCATGATTTTCTCTACGGTGAGTGGAGCGAGGGAGTTTTGGCTAAAAGAATGAAATGAGAGGAATATTGAAATGAAAAAGAAGAAAAATTTGCTCATAAATTGTATGTATTTGCCAATAAAAATAAAGAATAAATGAAGAATATTAACTGTAGAGTTACGCAGAGGAAAAGCAGTGCCGATTATTATAACTTACGCATAGATAACTCAGCGAAACTCCAATTTAAGCTTACAAATAAACTCTGTGTTCTCTGCGGTAAAAAAAATTATCTGCAGAGTCGACGAGTAAAGAACTCATAGGAACATTCGAAAAAAAATATTATTCGGCTAATGCTTGCTGCAATGCCTCACTAATCTTATCTAGTCTCATCATGCCTTCCTCGCTTACTTGCTCTGTAGGTGCAAGTTGCTGTGTGGCAAACCAAATGATGACCATCGCAATATAATCCTGCATGTCCTTACCGGCAAAACTGGTTTTAAATTCTACAATCTTTTCGTTTATTTTTTTTGCGGTATGTCGTATCACGGCTTCATCTGCAGGCAAAGTTTTTATACGATACGTCCTGTCTGCGATTACAATATTTATGGGAATAAGTGTATCCATTTATTAGCGGCTTATGAGGGTAATACTTTGCTCAATGGTCTTTATATATTTGCTTAGTTTCTTTTCCAGCTCCTTTTTTTCTTCCTCAGTAAGCGCTTGCAGGGCAGACTTATGCAGCAGATTTTCAGCTTGTAGTTTCTCCATTTTCTCTGCTGCTTCTTTAATTTTTTCCTCGGCTCCTTCACTCTTTTTCTGTAGCTGCGCATGCGCTTTTTGCAAAGCCTCATGCTTGCGAAGCAGTAGCTGCACCTGCCCTTCTATTTGCCGCAATTTTTCTTCGAGGATTGCCATTTTTTATTCTATTTTAAAATCCGCTTTTCAATTCTGTTCTGTCCTTAGAGTTAAGCGAAGCGTCTCTAAGGAGGTTTAATGAGGCAAAGACTTTGTCTTTGCTTTCTAAGGAGACAGAAGTCTCCTTTTTATTTACAAATCCGTAGAGCGCTGCGCTGAACTCTACGGATAGAGGTGCCTGATCTCCTGCTCAAAAGACTGTCAGCCTGAGCTTGTCGAAGGCGGTGTAAAACAATGAATACTTCCGAAATAATAAAGACTATTCTGTTCTAAATATTAGTCAAATTATACCTTCCCTTAACCCGGCTTCGACAAGCTCAGCCTGACGATTCTGTAAAAAATTGAAAATAATTCCTCATTTTCAAATTAACTAATCACCTCATTTTCAAATCCCTTAATTTCCTCTCACCTGTGCCTGTACTTCCTTTTCGAAAACAGTTATGAGCTTCGCTACCATTGCTTCTATTTCTGCTTCTGTGAGGGTTTTATACTCATCAAGAAAGGTAAAACTAAGCGCCATTGATTTTTTATCCTCCCCTAATTTTTTATCCTCAAACACATCAAATAAGCTCACAGAGCGCAATTGATTTATCTGCGTACTCTTAGCTGCTTTTTCCAGGCTGGCATAGGTCACCTGCTTATCTACCACGAGCGCAAGATCTCGCTGCACTGCAGGAAACTTACTTATCTCTTTATACTTTTTATCTACGGTAGGCAAGGCTTCCAAAACGGCATCCCAATTAAGGTCTGCAAAGCATACAGTTTGCTTTATTCCAAAGTTTTGCAAAGTACCGGTGGAAACTACCTGTATATTTCCCACCACTTTTTTAGCAACAGAAATATGTATTTCCCCGTCTTCTGTTTGCTCGATCGCCGGCTGCAAAATACCTACCGATCTTAGAATATTAAAACAAGCCTCTTTTACATAAAAAAGATCTGCTTCTTTTTCCTTCGATTGCCAGTTAGCCTCCACCGTGCTTCCTGTTGCATACAAGGCAAGGTGTTGCACTTCTTTATATATGCCCAGCACCTCTTCATGGTAGGTTTTGCCAAACTCAAAGAAGCGAAGGTTATTATTTTTTCTATTGAGGTTGTAAGCAATAACCTCAAGGCCAGAAGGCAACATTGCCGGTCGCATCACATCCAAATCTGCGCTTAGATTATTAATCATTTTTACCACGCCTGCCTGCCCTTCGTAGTATTTACCATTGCTTATACTATTGGTAAAAATTTCGTTGAAACCCAGACCTACAAGATAGTTGCTCACTTTCTCGCGGGCGGCTTGCAACTGCTGGTGTGGATCCGTGGCTGGAGCTATGCTTATCGTTTTAGGTATCTCTATATTATCCAGGCCGTCTATCCGCATTATCTCTTCTACCAGATCTGCTGGCAGTGTTATATCAGGCTTGTGCAGTGGTACTAGCACTGTAAGCGCATCTATATCGTCTTTCTCTATTTTAAAGCCCAGCGCTGTAAGAATATTTTTTATGCTATCGCTGTGGTAGTTTTTGCCACTTAGTTTTTTAAGGTAATGATATTGCAAAGCTATCTGCGAAGGCTCTACCGGTGCCGGGTAGGCATCTACATAAGGAGAAGCTATTGTTCCGCCGGCATTATCCACAATAAGTTTGCTGGCTTCTTTGAGTACCTGCAGGCATTGACTTATGTCTACTCCTTTTTCAAAACGGGCAGCCGCTTCTGTACGCAATTGCAATTCTACAGAAGTTTTTCTTATGGTAGCTGGCGCAAACCAGGCACTCTCCAGAAATATAGAAGTGGTATCATTGGTTACACCACTATTTTGCCCGCCATATACCCCTGCCAGACACTTGCCATCACCTTTTTCATCGCAGATGAGCAGGTCATTTTCTCTCAGCGTTTTTTCTTTTGCATCGAGGGTTATGAATTTTTCCCCCTTTTCTGCATTCCTTACAAGGATGGTATTTCCGGCAAGTTTTGCAGCATCAAAAGCGTGCAAGGGCTGCCCGGTATCGTGTAAGATATAGTTGGTTATATCTACAATATTATTGATGGGCTTTACGCCTATGGAGAGCAAAGCATTTCTTAGCCACAACGGACTTTCTCCCACCGCAATATTATCAATAGCTACGCCACAATATCGGCGACAATCTTCTTCATTTTTTATTTCTATGCTGTATTCCTTTGGGAATTTTTTGGCAGCCTTTTCGTCTTTTTTTATTTCGGGTAAATGCCACTGCTGCTTTTCATGATGATTAATGTAGGCAATAACATCTCTTGCCACTCCCCTATGGCTCATCGCATCCATCCTGTTTGGAGTGAGACCTATTTCAAAAATAATATCCTCATATACTTCCAATATCTCTGCCAGTGGTTTTCCTGGTTCTGTTGCTTCATCAAGAATCATTATGCCATCATGACTTCCACCTACACCTATCTCATCTTCTGCACAGAGCATTCCTTCACTTTGCACACCTCTTATTTTGGCTTTTTTTATGCTGAATGGCTCTCCTTCTAATGGAAATATAGTAGTACCTATTGTGGCTACTACTACCTTTTGTCCGGCTGCAACATTCACTGCACCGCATACTATTTGTAATTTTTCTTCAGTACCAATGTCTACTGTCGTAAGTTTTAGTTTGTCCGCATCCGGATGTTGCTCACAGGTAAGCACTTTACCGGCAACCAGTCCTTGCAATCCGCCTTTAATATTGCTGTAGGTTTCCTGGCTTTCTACTTCCAGGCCTATAGCCGTAAGAATTTTACTCAGTTTTTGTGGAGCTATTTTTTCGGGTAAATAATTGTGTAACCAGTCGTAGGAAAGGGTCATGTGTATCTCTATTTATTAGTGCGGCAAATATAGCTATTCTGCGGTAGTGGAAAGTGGTAGAAAATGCGATAGGTCAAAAGAGTTGCTGGTATATTTTTATACTTTTTCTTCCGAGAATATTCTTGTTCCTGTGAAAAAAATCATCGAAAAACTTTCAACCAATATTCGTAAGTATTGCAGAATCAATCTCTTTAGCGCAGCCCAACTTTTCCTTAGAAAAAAACTTCTATTTACCAAAGAAAAAGTTGAAGACAGAAGGTGTAAAGTTTATCCAAAATATACTTATCCACGTGTATAAAAAGCCAAATTGCTTAATTCTTTTATACTTTTATGGTTGATAACCCTGTAGATAACCGGTGCATAAGTAGGAAAAAGATGTGAATCAGTTGTGGAAAATGAGTTAAGAAAAGTGTATAAATGAACCTTTTTCTACTCGAATGAAATATTGATTCTATCTTAGCAGCCCGCTATAAAATAATGATTAATTAACATTAAATTATTAGTATATAAGTAGCACAGACCAAACAAATTAAAAATTTTTAGTAGTATATTTTTCTAATAATCAATGGAGTTAGCAAATTTTAATAAGGATAGAAAAGGAGTAAGAAAACCAAAAATGGACTTAGGAAGTGCCATTTACGGTAAGATTCCACCCCAGGCAAAAGACCTGGAAGAAGCTATTTTAGGAGCGATTATGCTGGAAAAGGCCGCCTGGGATACTGTGGTGGAAATCCTAAAACCTGAATGTTTCTACGTAGATGCTAATCAACGCATCTTTTCTGCTATGCAGAGTTTGGCTATAAAAAGCCTTCCTATTGACTTGCTAACTGTAGTAGAAGAACTTAAATTTAAAGAAGAACTAGAACTCGTGGGCGGTCCTTATTATGTGA
Organism: Ferruginibacter sp.; assembly: GCA_037968795.1. Classification (GTDB taxonomy): domain Bacteria; phylum Bacteroidota; class Bacteroidia; order Chitinophagales; family Chitinophagaceae; genus Ferruginibacter. The sequence continues at coordinate 7,769 of JBBKWE010000050.1, read as the reverse complement.
CCAAGCTTACAAATTCTGTGGTGAGTAGCGCCAATATAGAAACGCATAGTCGTATTGTATTGCAGAAATTTATTCAGCGAGAGCTTATTCGTATAAGTGGTGAAATAATCACTGAGGCTTACGAAGACAGTACAGATGTTTTTGATTTACTGGACAATGCAGAAGGGAAACTTTTTGAGATAACCAATAATCACCTTCGCAAGAATTTTGAAGATATGCAGACGGTGCTTATGAATACCCTCTCCCGCATAGAAGACCTCCGTAAGCGGGAAGATGATATTACTGGTGTGCCTACAGGATTTGAACATTTAGACAACCTTACTTATGGGTGGCAAAACGATGATCTTATCGTGCTTGCAGCAAGACCTTCCGTAGGTAAGACAGCCTTTGCGCTTAACCTTGCTCGTAATGCAGCCTTGCATCCTACAAAGCCTACAGGCGTAGGATTCTTTAGTCTGGAGATGAGCAGCAGCCAGCTTGTACAAAGAATACTGAGCGCAGAAAGTGAGATATGGCTGGAAAAAATATCCCGCGGTAAGCTGGAAGAGCATGAGATGAAGCAGCTACTCAAGAAAGGAATAGAGCGACTGGTAAATGCTCCTTTCTACATAGAAGATAGCGCTGCATTAAATATTTTTGAGCTAAGAGCAAAGTGCAGAAGATTAAAAAATAAGCATGATATAGGCCTCATCATTATAGATTACCTACAGCTTATGAGTGGCACTGCAGATCGCAATAGCAATCGCGAGCAGGAGATAAGTAAAATATCCCGTGACCTTAAAACACTGGCAAAGGAGTTACACATTCCTATCATAGCCCTAAGCCAGCTGAGCAGAGAGGTAGAGAAAAGACCAGGGGCTAATAAAGTTCCCCAGCTTAGTGACCTTAGAGAATCTGGAGCTATAGAGCAGGATGCTGATATGGTTATGTTCCTCTACCGCCCGGAGTACAATGGAATTACAGAAACAGAAGATGGAGAAAGCACCAAAGGACAGACTTTCCTAAAGATAGCCAAGCATAGAAATGGTAGCCTTGATACCCTGGAATTTAAAGCCCTCCTACACATTCAAAAATTCTTACAGGCAGACCGCAGTAGCGATGGCGGCGGATTTAATACTGGTGGCGGTGCCGGAGGAAATTTCCGTCCGGTAAGACCAGATGAAGGCGGTGGCGGACTGTACATACAGAAAGGAAGTAGGATGAATGATGGCAGTTTTGGAAGTGATGAGGCGCCTTTTTAATCTTTTTCCATACATATTTTATTCCTCGCCGCTTTTTTCATCGCATTTTCTTTAATAAACCAGCTTATAGTAAATGTGGGAATGATATCTGTAAAAGGAAGAATTTCCTCCAGGAAACTGAATGCACCACCTATCCTACCCATACGTCCCCCAAACATGCTGAAATAAATAATTGCAGACAGGGGCGCCCAGATCACATCAGTAAAATCGCCAAGAAGCGGTACTGTAAAACTGAGGCAGCCAATAAGGTCTAATAGTATACAAAGGAAAATAGGGGGAAGGGATGTGGTAATGCTTTGTTTCATTTATTATTTGCGTTTTTAACTTCAATAAGATAAGCAAAATAAGCACCGATTTTGTTAAAGGAAATGTGAAAAGAGACCTTACATGGGGAACAGATTAAAGCCTTAGAATTGCAGACGAAGAAAAAATGATGAAAAAAGAATAACGAATTTTGATGAAAAAATTTACAGTCAAATAAAACACAATGGGAAAATAATAGTAACAATAAGCTAAGAGAAAGGTTAGATAAGGGATTAACGGAGGCCTACGAAAAAATGGTTGACTTTAAAATAAAAAAAAAGCCCCATAGTAGTAATGCGAGAAAGAAAGATTGTACACCTAAAAGCAGAGGATGAAAGAAAAAGGCTGGATGCGGAGAAAAAATAAATTCCCCCCCCCCTTGCGTAGCGGTTATTCTATCCTTAGTGTTAAGCATAGCAATCACTAAGGATGTATAATAAGGAGAAAACTTTGGTCTTCTCAAATAAAGGAGACAAAAATCTCCTTTCTATTTGCAAATCCGTAGAGCACTGCACTTAACTCTAAGGATAATGAGAACATCTTCTTTTCCTACAGAATTTCTTTTACCCACAAATACATAATATTGCAGCATGACCAAGAAGGAAAGGTATAATGCAGTGATAAATTATTTTCTGCTCCACGCACCAGAAGCAGAAACAGAGTTGATCTATGATAATCCATTTCAATTATTGGTGGCGGTAATCCTGAGTGCACAATGCACAGACAAGAGAATAAATGCCACTACGCCCTCGATCTTTGCAGCTTATCCTACGCCAGAAGCCATGAGCGAAGCTAGTTTCGAAAACCTTTTTCCCCTCATAAAAAGTATTTCCTACCCAAATAATAAAACGAAGCATTTGCTGGGTATGGCGACAAAGCTGATAACAGATTTTGGTGGAGAAGTTCCTATGACTGTAAAGGAACTTATCACTTTACCGGGAGTGGGAAGAAAGACAGCTAACGTAATTACATCAGTTATAGATAAACAACCCAACATGGCGGTAGATACGCACGTATTTAGAGTAAGCGCCAGAATAGGTCTTACTACCGCCGCAAAAACACCTGAAGCAGCAGAAAAGCAGCTCATAAAATTCTTCCCTGATGATCTTATACACAAGGCGCATCATTGGCTTATACTACATGGGCGGTATGTGTGCGTAGCACGCAGCCCTAAGTGTGATAAATGCGGGATAACGCATGCCTGTAAATACTTTGCGAAAAATTTTGAAAAAGCAGATTAGGTTTAAATAAATATTTAATTTAAACCCTTACGCTTTTCCCAAAAATAGTCGCACTGAATGCATTGCTTTGCGTTCCTTTACGTAATCCTTTGCTCCCTTTGCGATACCGAAAAAAGTAACGCAAAGCTCTTTCGCTATTTTCAAATAATTCCCTCCTACCCCATATCTTCTTTCTCCTCCTCCTTTATCTCCTCGATGTACTTATGTTTTAATTTATCATAAAAGGAATGGCGGGACACTGCTGTGGCTACTAGGTTTGCCAGTAGTGCAGTGAGCATAAGGTGAAAAATAATGTTATGGTCATTGGTCATTTCTATCACAAGGATAGAGGATGTAAATGGGCTTCTTGTTATGCCCGTAAGTACGCCCACCATGCCGCAAAGAATCATCACATTGGTTTCTGGCGCAGAAAGATTTAAAAGCTGTGCGCCCAGTGCGCCCATGCTGGCTCCGGCACTTAATGACGGCGCAAATATGCCTCCTGCCCCACCGGTAGAAAAAGACAATGCCGGTCCCGCAAATCTTAGAATGGGCAAATACCATGGCACCGATTTATCAGCAGAAAACAAAGTCGTTTCCATAATTTCTTTTCCGGAACCCAGAACGCGTTCATCTAGCCAGAAGGCAGTTGCCGCCATAATCAATCCGCAGGCGACGATGTACAATATTGTTTTTGGCTTGCCCACTATAGCTTTCTTTTTTGCCATTAACCACAGAATAATACTTCCCATACCGCTGCCGCAAATTCCGGTGATGGCAGCCAGAGGCAATACGATTACAATAAGCCAACCACTTATATCAACCGTGTGCGGATAACCAAGATATAAATACGGGCCAAGGAGTGTAAGTGCCGTAAGTCCGGCTACAATCACTCCGGTGAGCAAGGCAGACTTAAAAAAACTAAAATGAGTTTTCGTAAGCTCTTCTATGGTAAATACTATACCTCCTAGCGGCGTATTAAACGCTGCTGCCAATCCGGCGGCGGCTCCGGTTACGATCATATTTCGCTTACTTATTTTGGGGTACCAGTGCGGCAGCATTCTATTTATCTTTTTAAAAATAGAAGCCGCTATTTGTATGGTAGGCCCTTCTCTTCCTATAGCGCCCCCACCCAGGATCATAACAAGACTGCTGATCACTTTCACTACAATAATTCTGAAACCCAATAACTTGTTTGTGAAGCGGGTATACCGCGGTGTTGACAATTCTATGGCTGCTGTCACCTGCGGGATGCCACTTCCTCTTGCATAAGGTGCCCAGCGCTGTACAATGTACCATGCCAGCACAAAACAAAATGGAGTGAGAAAAAATAAGGCGACAGGGTATTTTTCGAAAATGTATGCGGTACCAGCTTCTGCCCAGGAAAACATTTTTGCGTAAAAAACCGCTACCAGTCCTGTAATGACTGCCCCTATCCAAAAGGGCAAAGCATTAAGTACAGTGTGTTTTATTTTTTGATTGGGAATGCTGTCATACCGCTTTTTTAGAAACCGGCGAGTGCTGGCGAGTATACGCATAAAATCTAAAGTTGATTATTAGATAGCCGACCCAATATTTGCAAATTAAAAAAGCTAATAGCTCAAAAAAAGTCGAACATTACAAATCGCACTTAATAATTTATAAATAAACATTGACCTACCCCATCATTCGAAGCCAACTTCGTATAGCTTTCTTATCTTGCTTAAGCTTCTCTTGCAGCTTTTCAAGCAGCGCTTGCTCTTCTCCAATTTTATATTCGAGCTCTTCCTTGCTTAGGTCAGGAAACTCCGCTACCAACTTTTCCTTAATAGCATCCCAGTTTTTTATTTCATCTTCCGGCATTTTTTTTCGTATTTATTGTGGGTAAATGGTTGCGGTTGTAAGGTAGGGAAATATTTTGCCAAATTGAAACCGAGAGAAATTTTGTTGTATCTCTTCCAAAAAAAGAAACTTAGGAAAATAGAAAAACACTACGTATTTCATCAAAACTTATTCTATAATCTTCTCAATGTAGTAACTATGCAATAGACCAAGAGCAGACATATAATTAAGTTTAAAGCAAACCATATCGCCCACTTTATATCCTTTCTCATTTTTCCCCAGGTCTATTACCAGCATATCACTACTTGCCTCTATGATCTCCAGGCTATCGTCTTCTGGCTGTAAATTAGCAGGGTTTACATCGAGCAATCCTACGTCTACAATGGCTCGTTTGCTGGTGCGCCCTATATCTTCAGGATTATATTCGGGTATGATTCCCGCCACATTTGCACGCTGTTCTCCATCTGGCACAATAGGTTTCTCTTTCAGCTCTATAATTTCTGTATAAAGTGTAAATATTCCGTCGGTCATACCATCAAAAAGCTCGTCGGTGAAAAGATTATTGGCAAAAAACAAAACCTCTCCTATTCTAAAGTGATTTACCTCTGGCGGCGTAAGTCCATTAAGCAAGAGCGAAAAAGTAACGCTTGTGCCGCCACTGACCCAAGGTATATGATGCCCAAATTGTGTTTCAATAAGCTTCTTGTATTCTGTAAGCTCTATCAGTTTTTCCTGGTTTGGCATAATACCATTCAGGCAATTAAAATTTGTGCCTATCCCTACTATTTTTATGTGAGGCAAGGCAAAAACTTTTTGATAAAATGACACAATATCTTCTCCCATTACCCCTTCCCGCAGGTCCCCCATCTCTATCATGATGATAATCTTGTGCAGCTTGTTTTGCTTCTGTGCTTCCAAGCTAAGCTGATATATGGTATTATAATCTGTATTGAAACTTACATCCGCATACCGGATAATATTAGGAATGCTACGCCTCGCCGGTGGTTTAATGTATACAGTTTGTACAGTGGGATCAATAGATTTTATGATCTTCATATTTGATATTCGGGTATCATGCATTTCCCGCACTCCCATTGATATAAGTTCCTGCAAATATAATTTTGTACCGCATAGTAATTTTGTAACGACACCCCACTCCACATTTTTCTCTGCAAATTTTTCTGTAAGAAAATTATAGTTGTGATGAAGTTTAGCTCTATCTAATTTGAGAATTGCCTTTGTATTTATTTTGAAATTTTCCGCGGAATACTTGCCGGAAGCCGGGTGAGCAGTTCATAGTTGAGCAGTTGCGATTGTTCGCTAAAGGAGTTCACCGATATAGCTTTTGTCTTTTGCTTTCCTATAAGCACTACATCATCTCCTTTTTTCACGTCATGACAAGCTGATACATCTATCGTAATGCTGTTCATATTTATAATACCAATAACATTGCACAATTTACCCTGAACCAGTACCTGCGCCACATTGCTCAGATTGCGGGCGTAGCCATGGGCATAGCCTACCGGTGCAAGTGCCAGCACCATATCCTTATGCGCCATGTATGCGGTACCATATCCTACAAATTGTCCCTTGCTCACAGATTGCACTGCGTATATATTACTCTTCCATTTTATAACTCTACGAAGTACATCTCCCGGTAAATTATACTTCTTACTGTAACGGGTATAGGTTTCCATATTGGGCCAGAAACCGTATTGCAGAATGCCTACTCTTACCATATTGCCCTGCGTCTCAGGGTAATTGAGTAGAGCCGCCGAGCAGGCCATGTGATGATAAACGGGATTTAAATTATGCTCCTGCAGCTGCAGGAGTATTTCTTCAAACACCTGTTTTTGCTCCTCTATTCTATAATGATTGCTCATACTTTCTGCTCCGCCAAAATGAGTGTACAAACCCTGGAAAGCTATCTCTGCTTCATGCTTTTGTAACCAATGAATAAGGACAGAAATATCATCTTTCTTAAAACCGGTTCTGTTCATTCCCGTTTCCAGCTCTATATGTACCAGTGCTTTTTTACCCAGATTTGTAGCTGCTGTAGTAGCTGCCTGCAAACGCGGGAAATCAAAAACAGAAATTTCAATATCATTCTCTACCGCCCAGGTAACCGCATCGCCATCTATAGCGCCCATTACAAACACAGAACAACGCTGCGGTAGGAGGTTATGTAAATCAAAAGCTTCTTCGGCACTGTGTACCGCAAAGCAATCTATTCCTTCCTTTATAGCCATCCGCGTAAATTCTGCAAGGCCGTGGCCGTATGCATTCCCCTTTACCACACTGCAAAAACGCACTCCCTCATTTATCTTGCTTTTAATAAACCGAAGGTTGTTCTGCAAAGCTGCCTGGCTTAGTTCTATGGTGGAAGTAGGAAACATAAATATTCTATGTGCTGATGTATTTTAGTAATAAATTTATGACCCTTTTGGCTTGCATATCTGATAACAGACTGTGCTTTAAATACACAAAGTAGGGCTACGGTAAATATAGGAAACAATCTACGGCTGATTATAGTTGGGTGGAGCGGATTGCATAAATTAATGTATTCCTACAGTTTTTTCTCAAAGTCGTAGCACACCTTATCCGAAGACCTTATCGATCATAACTTTGGGAGTGAGTGATTTTGTATTCTTAGATAATTTTTTTGTGCTTTCGTGCTGGCAGATTTACAGGTAGATATTTTTCTTATATACACACAAATAATCTTTATTTCATCTTTGCTCCTTATATTGCCTTGCATGCATATCTCCAAAAAACTAGAAACTTTCCTCAACCAAAAAGTAGAGCAATACAATACTCCCGCATTTATAGCTGCAGACCCTATTTGCATTCCACATTCATTTACCCAAAAACAAGATATAGAGATAGCGGGATTTTTTGCTGCTTTGTTTGCATGGGGCAATCGCACTACAATAATAAACAAAGGCAGGGAGCTTATGCAGCTTATGGACAATGCGCCTTATGCGTTTTGTAAAAATAATGAGGAAGAAGATTTGAAACCGTTTTTGAACTTTAAGCATCGCACTTTTACGCCCACAGATATCCTGTTTTTACTTTCTTTATTAAAAAGTCATTATGCAAAACATGATAGTCTGGAGGCGGCCTTTTCGCCAGTTTCGTTAAAAAAAGATGAAGATATTGGCACCGCACTTGATGGGTTTTATGC